>JAQUQF010000017.1 GCA_028749105.1 Acidobacteriota bacterium
GCAGGAGGCGCCGCCCCTCTTCGAAACTGACCCCGACCGGAGTGTAGCCGCCGCCGTAGGCGTCGTGGCAGGAAGTCTGGTCGGAGGCCAGCTCGATGGGAATATGATGATCCAGGACATGCTGCCAGAGGTCGACGATGTTGCCGTGGTAGGCGATGGAGACCGGTTTTTTCGTTTTTCGGTGCTCCGCGATCCAGCGGGCCACCTCGTCGAGGTCGGCCGATATCCTGGAGACCCAGCCCTGCTTATGGCGGGTTTCGATGCGCGAATAGTCGACCTCGGCCAGCACGCCGATGCCGCCGGCGATCTCCACGGCCTTGGCCTGGGCGCCGCTCATGCCGCCAAGCCCAGAGCTCAGGTATACCACGCCGGCCAGGTCCTCGCGGGCGGGGATGTTCAGATACATGCGCCCGGCATTGAGCAGGGTCAGGTAGGTGCCGTGGACAATCCCCTGCGGGCCGATGTACATCCAGCCGCCGGCGGTCATCTGCCCGTAATTGGAGACGCCCATGGCGGCCGCCTGGGCGAAGCCTGCCGGGTTGTCGTACATGCCCACCAGCATGCCATTGGTGGAGATGACGCGCGGCGCCTCGGCGGCAGACTCGAAGAGGCCGAGCGGGTGGCCCGAGTAGAGCACCAGGGTCTGGCGGTCGGTCATCTCCCGCAGGTACAGCTTGACCAGGTTGTACTGCATCCAGTTCTGAAAGACCTGGCCGCTCTCGCCATAGGTCACCAGCTCATAAGGATAAAGGGCAACATCGAAGTCGAGATTATTGTCGATCATCACCTGGAAAGCTCTGGCCTCCAGGATTTTGCCGGGATACTCGTCGACCGCCCTGGCTTTCAGGGAGCCTTCGGGGCGATAGCGGTATCCATAGATCCGGCCGCGCACGAGCAGTTCATCCAAAAATTCGGGGGCGATTTCCTTGTGCAGCGCTTGGGGTATGTAGCGCAAGGCGTTCTTCAGGGCCGTCTTGGCCTGGGCGGCGTTCAAGTGAAACCCGCGGTCCGGGGCACGGCGAATGCCGGGAACGAACTCTTTTCTGGCAGGCAATTCGGCTGGCAAGGCGAGGCGACGGGCCTGGTCAAGATTCAACGTCATGAGGGGTATTCCTCCGCCAGTTTTATAAGCCTTCCCTGCCGGGTTGTCAAGCCTCGGTCCAGGCGCAAGGAAAGCGATTCCCGGTTGACAAAACCGCCGCAATATTGTATGATCTGGCTTTAATTCATGAAAATATCAGTCGCTGAGCAGGCAGGATTCTGCTTTGGAGTTAAAAGAGCCTTGAAACTGATCAATGAATACCATCGCCAGGGCAAAAAAATCCAGACTTTCGGGCCCCTGATCCACAATACTCCGGTCCTGAACAAGCTGGCGGCCAGGGGCATTGACCAGGTTTCTTCTCTGGCCGGGATCGACAAGGACAAGACCCTATGCATCCGCACCCACGGCATCCCGAGCAGCGTTGAGGGCCGCCTGAAGCGAAAAGGAGTCCCCATTCTCGACGCCACGTGCCCGCTGGTCAAGAAAGGGCAGAAGATCATCGAACGTCTCGGCCAGGCCGGCGGCCAGGTCCTGATCGTGGGCGACAAGAACCACCCGGAGATCGTCGCCGCCCGCAGCTACGCCCGTGGCGTGAAGATCATCAACTCGCTGGCCGGGGCCCGGGCCCTGCCCCGCTGCCGGGAGATCAGCGTCGTGGCCCAGACCACCCTGAACACCGAATTTTTCAAGGAAGTTGTCGCCATACTCCTGGACAAGACCGAAAAGCTGCACGTGTTCAACACCATTTGCCGGGCGACCCAGGACCGCCAGGAAGCCGTGAGAAAACTGGCGCCCAAAGTCGATGCCCTTATCGTGGTCGGCAGCAGAATTTCGTCAAACACCAAAAAACTTTTCAATATCGCCAGGGGAATAAACAAGAATTCCCTGCAGATCGAGACCTGCGCCGATCTGCGGGACAAAAAAACCCTGGCCAGGTTGAAGAAATCCGCTTCCATCGGCATCAGTGCCGGTGCATCCACCTCGCCGCAGGAGCTGGACAACGTAAAAAAATTCTTGCAGAAGCTATAAACGCAAAGGAGACGCAACATGTCAGAGACAAACGACACCACCGAGAAGAACCCGGAGGACTTCTCCGAACTGGTGAAGGACTACGATATCAAGGCTGTCGGTTCCAACGCCGCCATCGAGGGCCGCATCGTGGACATCGCCGAGAACCGCGTGGTCATCGACATCGGCCAGAAGACCGAGGGCATTCTCGACCGCCAGGAACTGCTGGACTGGGAAGGCAACATGAAATACAAGGTCGGCGACACCATCAAGGTGCTGTCCAAGAACGTCAACTTCAAGGAAGGATACATCATTGTTTCCAAGAAGCAGCTGGACGAGCAGGAAGGCTGGGAAAATGTCTTCCACGCCTATAAGAAGAACACCCCCCTGCTGGGCAGGATCACCATGCTGACCCCCGACGAAAAAGGCTACATCGTCGACATGGGCGTGGAGATGTTCCTGCCCATGAGCCAGGTGGACATCCAAAAGGTCAAGGCCCCGAAAAAAATGCTGGGCAAGGAATTCATGTTCATGGTCGTCAAGCTGAATAAGAAAGAGAAGGGCGGCACCGTTTCGCGCCGCGTCCTGCTCGAGGAAGAGAAACAGGAAAAGCAGAAGAAGCTGCTGGAGTCCCTCGCATCCGGCCAGCTGGTCAAGGGCATCGTGACATCGATCGTCGACTACGGCGCCTTCGTCGACCTGGGCGGGCTGGAAGGGCTGGTGCACAAGGACAACATCTCCTACGGCCGCATCAACCACCCCAGGGAGAAGCTGCGCAAGGGCGACGAGATCGAAGTCAAGGTGCTCGAGGTCAACAAGGAGACGGGCAAGGTCTCCTTGGGAATCAAGCAGCGCTTCACCGATCCCTGGGTCGACATCGAAAAGAAATATCCCCTGGGCAAGCGGCTGGTGGCCAAGGTGGTCAAGCTCGTCAGCTTCGGCGCCTTCATCGAGCTGGAGGAGGGCGTGGAGGGGCTGCTGCACATCTCCGACCTGACCTGGGAAGGGCGGCCGACAACGGTCGAGGAGTACGTGGCCGTGGGCGATAAACCCTGGGTGCAGGTGATCGAGATCAACAAGGAAGAACGCAAGATCAAGCTGGGATTGAAGCAGCTGGAGACGCGCCCGGAGGAACGGTACCTGGAGAAGCACAAGCGCGGCGAGATCGTCAAGGCCAAGGTGAAGAAGATCCTCAAGTCGAGGGTCTTCATGGGGTTGGAAGCGGGCGTCGAGGGCGTGGTGAAGATCTCCGACATCAGCTACCACCACATCGAATCGCCCGATGAATTCATGAAAGAGGGCGAGGAGATCGAGGCCATGATCATCAGCGACGAGCTGGACCGCAACTACAAGGTCCAACTCGGGATCAAGCACCTGGCGGAAAACGAATGGCGCACCTTTGCCGCCAAGCACAAACCGGGCAGCACGGTCGAAGTGATCGTGCGCAAGATCGGCGAGGCCGGCATCAGCGTCGAGGTCACGCGCAGCATCGAGGGGTTCATCCGCATCGGCGACATCGACGAGGAGAAGGTCGAGCTGAAAGACGTGGAACAGAAGTTCAAGCCCGGCGACAAGATCGAGGCGCTGATCTCGCGCATCGAGCTCGACCGCAAGAAAGTCTACCTCAGCCTGCGGGCGCTGACCAAGGCGCGCGAGCGCGAGGAGCTCCAGAAATACATGAAGGCCGAGGACGATTCGGTCACGACCATCGGCGACCTGCTGCAGAACGAGCTGGACAAGAAAAAATGACGGCACGCCGGGGCCGGGCCAGGTGACCGAAATGAAATTCCTATCGGCCCCCTGGCGCTGGGACTTCATTTCGGGCCGGGTCAAGGCCGACGGTTGCGTCTTCTGCCGGGCGCTGGAGAAGGATGACCGCGACGGCCTGGTCTGCTTCCGCGGCCAGGCGTTCTTCGTTCTGCTGAACCGCTACCCCTACAGTTCCGGCCACCTGATGGTCGCTCCCTGCGCGCACCTGGCCTCGCCCGCCGATATGGCCGGCGGCGAGCTGGGGGAGATGTGGCAGTTGACCAATCGCGCGCTGGTCATCCTGCAGGAAGCCTTCCATCCCGAGGGCTTTAACATCGGCATGAACATCGGCCGGGCGGCCGGCGCCGGCGTCAAGGATCACTTCCACCAGCATATCGTCCCGCGCTGGCAGGGCGATGCCAGCTTTATGGCCACGATCGGAGGCACCCGGGTGATGTCCTATGACCAGGAAGAAGTATTCGCCACCCTGCGCTCCGCTTTCGCAAAATAACTTGCACCAAACACGGGGAAACCGATGAACGAGATAAAAGCGCCAAAAGGCACACGCGACATTTTCGCGCCCGAGATCTACAAGTGGCAGTACCTGGAAGGAGCCATCCGCGCCTACTACGGGAAGTTCCTCTACCAGGAGATCCGCACGCCGATCTTCGAGCACAGCGAGCTGTTCAGCCGCGGCATCGGCGACGAGACCGAGGTGGTGCAGAAGGAGATGTACACCTTCAAGGACAAGGCCGACCGCAGCCTGACCTTGCGCCCCGAGAATACCGCCGCCGTGGTGCGGGCGGCCATCGAGAACAAGCTCTTCGAAGCCATGGCGCCGCTGCGCTTCTACTACATCGGTCCCATGTTCCGCTATGACAAGCCGCAAAAGGGACGCTACCGCCAGTTTCACCAATTCGGCGTCGAAGTCTTCGCCGACGATTCGCCGCAGGTCGATGCCGAAGTCATCTTCTCCGCCGTCGATTTCCTCAAAAAACTGGGGATCGATCAGATCCAGCTGGATTTGAATTCGGTCGGCTGCCCGCAGTGCCGTCCCGCCTACCTGCAGACGCTGCGCCAGGCCGCCCGCGCCGAGGAAGCGCGGCTGTGCCCCGATTGCCGGCGCAAGATCGACGGCAATCCCCTGCGCATATTCGACTGCAAGCAGCCGGGATGCGCCGAGGCCTCCCGCAGCTTTCCGCTGATCGGCGACCACCTCTGCGCCGAATGCCGCGACCACTTCGCGGCGGTGCGCGAAACGTTGAGCTGGATGAACGTCCCCTTCCGCCTCGAACCCCGCCTGGTGCGCGGCCTTGACTATTACACCAAGACCGCCTTCGAGGTCACCTCGGGGCAGCTCGGCGCCCAGAACGCGCTGCTGGGCGGCGGCCGCTATAACAGCCTGATCCACGAGCTCGGCGGTCCCGATATGGCCGGCATCGGCTTTGCCGCCGGCAGGGAGCGCATCATCCTGCCCCTGGAGCACCTGGAGGCCCCCGGACCCAAGGTCCTCTTCGTTGCCTACGGGGACACGCAATGGCTGGCGCACGCCGTCCAGCTGGCCGAGGTCCTGCGCGAGGAGGGCTACCCGGTCTACATCGATTATCAGGGCCGGAACCTCAAGAAGCAGTTCAAGAAGGCCGACCGCATCGCGGCCGCTTTCACCTTGGTCCTGGGCGACGACGAGATCAAGAGCGGCTCGGTCTCGATCAAGAACATGGCCAGCCAGGAGCAAGTCAAAATCTCCCTCAAGGACCTGAACGAATGGCTGAAAAAAAATTATTGAAGCGCGAGACCTATTGCGGTTCCGTCCGCGAGGAGCATGCCGGCCGGACCGTCACGGTGTATGGCTGGGTGAACAACATGCGCGAGCTGGGCGGGCTGACTTTTATCGACCTGCGTGATCGCGAGGGGCTGCTGCAGATCGTGGTCAACGAGACCTTCGCCGATCCCGGGCTGCTCAAGAGGATCGGCAAGGAGACCGTGCTGGCCGTGAGCGGCCAGGTGGCCAGGCGGACCAAGCCCAATCCCGACCTGCCAAGCGGCCAGGTCGAGCTCGTCGCTCAGCGCATCGACATCCTGGCCGTTTCCGAAGTGCCGCCCTTCGTCCCTGAGAACCGCGGCAACGTCTCCGAGGAGCTGCGCTTCAAATACCGTTACATCGACATGCGCAATTTGGCCATGCAGCGCAACTTCAAGCTGCGCTCCAAGGTCAACCTGCTGGCGCGCAATTTCCTGGACCATGAAGGCTTCCTCGACATCGAGACGCCGATACTGACCAACGCCACCCCCGAGGGGGCGCGGGATTACCTTGTACCATCGAGGATCTACAAGGGCAAGATGTTTGCCCTGCCCCAGTCGCCGCAACAGTTCAAGCAGCTGTTGATGGTGGCCGGATTCGAGCGCTATTACCAGATCACCCGCTGCTTCCGCGACGAAGACCTGCGGGCCGACCGCCAGCCCGAGTTCACCCAGATCGACATCGAGATGAGCTTCAGCGAGCCCGACGAATTGTTTGGCATCATCGAACGGCTGGTCAGGGAAATTTTTGCCTTGCGCGGCTTCGACGTGACCTTGCCTTTCCGCCGCCTTTCTTATTGTGACGCCATGGCTAGATACGGCTCGGACAAGCCCGACCTGCGCATTCCCTACGAAATAGAGGACTTTACCGCCGAGGCCGCCTCCTGGAAAAGCGACCTGCTCGACAGCGCCCTGGCCAAGGGAGCGAAGGTCAAGGGGCTGGTCATTCCCGAAGCCGGAAGCTACTCGCGCAAGCAGCTCGACGAGATCAACGAAACGGCGAAAAAGCTCGGCGGCAAGGGCGTTATCTGGATGAAGAAGGCCGAGGACGGCTACAAATCTTCCCTGAAGGTCGCCCCCGATGCGATCGCGACCCTTTTTCAGAAACGCCAGATCGCTCCGGGATCGCTGGTGCTTCTGGTCGCCGACAGCGAAGCTCCCGCCCTGCTGCTGACCGGAAAACTGCGCGAGCACCTGGGAAAAAAGTTCCTGGAAAAGAACAGGCTGGAGTTCCTCTGGGTGACCGATTTTCCCCTCTTTTTCTTCAACGAGGAGGAGAAGCGCCTCGACTCCAACCACCACCCGTTCACCGCTCCATGCTCCGAGGATCTTCATTTGCTCGACAGTCAGCCTCTGGAAGTCAAGGCCATCGCCTACGACCTGGTGCTCAACGGCATCGAGATCGGCGGCGGCAGCAAGAGGATCCACGACATCGCCCTACAGAAAAAGATATTCCAGATGCTCAACCTGGAGGAGAAGGACATTGAGGAGAAGTTCGGCTTCTTCCTCAACGCCCTCAAATTCGGGGCCCCGCCCCATCTGGGCATCGCCCTGGGCTTCGACCGCCTGATCATGCTGTTGCTCGGCGAAGACTCGATCCGCGAGATCATCGCTTTTCCCAAGACCACCTCATCGCTCTGCCTGCTGACCGGTTCGCCGTCGTCCGTTTCCCAGCGCCAGTTGGACGAGCTGGGCATCGCCATAAAAAACTGATCTGGAGGTCCGCATGAATTCGCCCGCCAGCAAGCCAAAACCATTCCCCGCCACCTACTGGACGGCCAACACCATCGAGCTTTTCGAGCGCGCGGCCTACTACTCGATGGCCAGCTTCGTGGTCATCTACCTCGGCCAGCTCGGCCTCGGCGACTACTGGCCCAGTACCCTCAACAGCGTCCTCTGGTTCCTGGTCTACTTCCTGCCGGTTCTTTCCGGCACCGTAGCCGACCAGATCGGTTTCCGCAAGGGGCTGCTGCTGGCGACCGTGTTGCTGATCCTCGGATACTTCATGATGGGCTTTCCGGTCTGGTTCGGCGGCCAGGTGCTCGCTCCCGAAGTGAGCTCGCAGGTCACCGCCGGAGCCGGGACCCTGGTGCCGGTGATGCTGGCCATCCTGTTGATCGGCATCGGCGGCTCGTTCGTCAAGCCCTGCATCGCCGGTTCGGTGCAGCGCTTCCACATGGGACGGGCCACCCTGGCCTTTGCCATCTTCTACATGGTGATCAACATCGGCAGCATCTTCGGCCGCCTGGCCGCCTTCTTCGTTCGCACCGAGCTGAAGAAGCTGCAGGCGATCTTCGCCGTGGCTATGGGGGCTTCATTCCTGGCCTTCCTGGTCGTGTTCTTTTTCTACCGCAACCCCAAGGAGGAGGCCGAGGCGAAAAAGCCCAGGCGCTCCATCCTCGAGATCCTGCTGGGCATGGTGCGCGTCCTGCGCTCGGGGCGCTTTGTCATGTTCCTGCTGGTCTCCAGCGGCTTCTTCTTCATCTACAACCAGGTCTACAACGTCCTGCCGCTCTACGTCAAGAAGTCGGTCGAGCTTTCGCCGGCGATGGACATCTATACCATGGCCAACCCCATCGTCATCGTCTGCTGCCAGCTGCTGATCACCCGCCTCTTCGGCAAGCTGCCGCCGATCAAGTCGATCATCATCGGCACGGTGATCATCGGGTTGTCGATGGTGATCAACCTCTACCCGATATTTGCCAGCGGCGGCGTGAGGACCCAGGCGCTCGGCCTCATTCCGCTGGGAAGCCTGTTCATCGTGCTGACGGTGGCCATGATCGCCTTCGGCGAGCTCTTCGCTTCCAGCCGCCTCTACGAGTACATCGGCTCGCTGGCGCCGAAAGGCCAGGAAGGGCTTTTCCTCGGCTACGCCAACCTGCCGATGGCGATCGGCTCGTTGGTCGGCGGCCCGGTCGGCGCCTGGCTGTTCAACGAGATCATGTGCCGCGGGGCGGAAAAAATCATGCTGGCCGACGGCAAGTGGCTGCTGAAGCTCAACCCCAAAGCGGCGGCAACGGGCTGGATCATCCTGACCGCCTTCGGCCTGCTATCGGCCGCCTCGATGTTCGCCTACAACGCCTGGCTGAAGCGCCACCCGGCATAAAAACTCGCCAAAAGAAAACCACATCTCAGATCGATCCCCCTATCCCCGAGCTGTGATATAATCTTTTCAATCAAGGAGCGCCTATGAAACGCAAGAGCTTTCTGAAAGGAGCGATCGGGGTAGCGGCGGCGGGGACGCTGCTGGCAGGAAGCAACGCCATGGCCCAGGAAGCGGCCAAGCCCGACTGCGAGAAGACGCTGGCGGGCAAGAACAAGTTCCTGCTCGGCTGGCTCGCCGCCTGGCTGGGCAACATGAAGAAGGACCTGCCCGAGGCTGAGATGGTCAAGGTGATCGAGGAAAACGGCCGCGCCTGCGCCGAGCGCGGCGGCTCGCTTGGCTGGGCCAAGTCGTTCAATGGCGACATCGACAAGTTCCTGGCTGCGATGCGCAAGGAGATCGGCGAGAACAGCGCCAGGCGCGACGGGAGCAAGATCACGCTTACCTACGACCGGTGTTTCTGCCCGCTGGTCGGTGACACGAGCGAGAAGCTGCCGCCCGAATATTGCCTCTGCACCCGTGGCTGGACCAAAGCCGTCTACTCCGCTGTCGCCGGCAAGGACGTGAAGGTCGACCTGAAAAGCTCGATCAAGCGCGGCGACCCCCAGTGCCTGATCGAGGTCGACCTCGGCTGAGAACCAAAATGAAGATCGGAGTCTGCGGCATCGCCTGCGAGAAGTGCCCGCGCATGGTCAAGGAAACGTGCCCCAACTATCCAAAGGGCTGCCTGCCCAAGGAAAACAAATTCTGCAAGATCGCCACCTGCGCTTTTGCAAAGGGGATCCGTCTGTGTTTCGAGTGTACGGAGTTTCCCTGCGAAATCACGAAGGCGGGGCCGATCGCTTTCGGCTATTGCCAGTATATTTCCGGGAAGGGCTGAGCGCAGACGGCTCCTGAAAAGGAGATGATGTGGAGGACAAGGATGAAAAAGCTCGCTTTTTATATCGTGGATGTTTTCGCTGAAAAGAAGTATGCCGGCAACCAGCTGGCTGTCTTCCGCAATGCCGAACCTTTAAGCGGCGAAGAGATGCAGCAGCTCGCCCGCGAGATGAACTTTTCCGAAACAACGTTCATCTTGCGCGACAAGGCGGGCGACAACGGCTTTGACGTCCGCATCTTCACTCCGGAAGAGGAGGTCCCCTTCGCCGGCCACCCGACCATGGGAACCGCGCATGTCATCCGCAATGAGATCCTTGCAAGCAAAACCGGGGCGATCATCCTGAACCTGAAAGTAGGCCAGATCCCGGTCACCTTCGCCCCGGACGGCAACAGCTGGATGAAGCAGATCGCGCCCGTGTTCGGGAAGCCGCATGACGCGCCAACCATGGCCGCCATCCTCGGCCTGCCCGTTGCCGCCATCGACGCCCGCTTCCCGGTCCAGGAAGTTTCCACCGGACTGCCATTTTTCATTGTGCCGCTGAAGACGCTGGCTTCCCTGCAGGCTGCCAAAATCAACAAGGACAAATACTTCGCGTTCATTAAAGAGTCGTGGGCCAAGGGGATCCTGGTTTTCTGCCCGCAGGCGCATGAAGCGGGAAATGACATCAGCGTGCGGGTTTTCGTCGAGTATTTCGGCGTTCCCGAAGACCCGGCCACGGGCAGCGGCAACGGCTGTCTGGCCGGCTATCTGGTCACGCACCGCTATTTCGGCCGGGACACGATCGACATCCGCAGCGAGCAGGGCTACGAGATCGGCCGGCCGTCACTGTTGCATCTCAAGGCGGAGGCCGTTGGCGGCCGTATCGATATCGCCGTCGGCGGCAGGAGCATCATTGTCGCCAGGGGCGAATTTGCCAGTTGACATTCATTGAAAAAGTCATTAAATTGGACTGTCACGGTTTAAATTACGCATCAAAGGAGGAATCAATGAAAAAAATAGTGGCCGCAGCGGCGATCCTGCTGCTCATTTGCTCCGCCCTGCCCGGCGCCCGGGTGGGCCGGGCGTTCATCACGCCGGAGGCCGGAAAGGAAGGGCGCTGCTTCGAGGCGCCGCCCCTGCCGTATCCGTTGAGCCTGTTCGGCGTGGCCGCCGGCGAGGCCGTCTATTTCAGCGCCGAGATCGCCCGCGGCAACTTGCGCCTGCTGCGCATCCAGGACGATCCGCTTTCCGGCATGGAGCATCGCCGCTTCCGGCAGTACCATGCGGGGCTGGAAGTGGTCGGCGGCGAGATCGTCCAGCACATGAAGGGCGGCGCCCTGCAGGCGATCGACGGGGAATACTACGTGCTTGGCAAAATGGACCTGAAGCCCGCACTGACCGGAGCCCAGGCCGCCGATTTTTTCCGGCGCGACCTGAACGACCAGGAGCTCGGGCAAACGGGCAAAGCCGATCTGGTCATCTTCCCGCTCAGTGATGACGACTGCCGGCTGGCCTATCGCGTCAACCTGGTGAAAGAGGGGGAGCGCGACCTGGTCGGCATCATCGACGCCCGCAGCGGCGAGGTCCTGATCCGCTACTCCAACATCCGCCATGAATCGCTGACCATCGGCACGGGGAGCGGCTGCCACGGCGAGCCGCTCAAGCTGTCGACAAACTACCAGGACGGCAAGTACTGGCTGATGGACCAGGGGCAGAACCGCCCCGTCAACCAGTACACTTTCTTCCGGGCCGTCAACATGGTGCTGACCGACAGCGACAACATCTGGGACCAGGACCCTTCCTCGAACAACGTTCACGCCTACATGGGGCTCACCTACCACTATTATTACCAGGTCATGGGCCGCAGGGGCATCGACAACAACAACCTGCCCATCAAGGCCATCGTCCACCACCCAGGGGGCACCGACAACGCATTCTGGAACGGCAACACGCTCATGATGTATTTCCTGGACCCAGGGAACTACGGCCTGCAGACCGCGGCGGCGCTGGACGTCATCGCCCACGAGTTCACCCACGGGGTCACGCAGTTCACTTCGGACCTGATCTACGCCAACGAGATGGGGGCGCTGAACGAGGCCTTCTCCGACATCATGGGCACGGCAGTGGAATTCCAATGGCAAACTCCGGGGGCGGGCTTTTCTCAGGCCGATTATTACATGGGCGAGGATATCTTCAGCAATTACGGCTACGCCCTGCGCACCCTGGTCAATCCCAACCAGCTCAATGACCCCTGCCACCTTACCCAAAAGCAAAATCTGCCCAACACCGAAGAGGGAGATTGGGGCGGGGTCCACGTCAACTGCACCATCTACGGCCACGCCTACTATCTGCTGGCCAACGGCGGGACCAACCCGGTATCGGGCGTCTCGGTCACCGGCATCGGGGTGGAAAAAGCCACCAAGATCTACTATGTCGCGTTCACCAGCTATTTGACGCCGAACTCCCAATTCATCGACGCGGCCAATGCCATATTGACCGCCGCCAATAATCTTTATGGAGCATCCAGCAGCGAGCTGGCGCAGGCGAAAAATTCCATGCGGGCCATCGGCTGGACCGTCAACTGAAAGAGGAAACCCCATGAAAATGAAATTCATTCTTTTTCTGATCATGGTCGTGTCGTTCTCGCTGATCCTCGCCGCAGCCAGCGACAATGAGAAAGCCCTGGATCTGATGAAAAAAGGGAGGGAAATCTACCAGGCGACCAAGGACGCGAAAAAGGCCTCCGCCTACTACAAGCAGGCGGCAGATTTGGCTTCCGGCACGGTCAAGGCCGATGCCCTGGTGAAAATCGCCTATATGTCCCATGTGCAGGGGTACCCGGTGCGGGATTACGAGAATCTTATCAAGGAAGCCCTGAAGATCGAACCGAGCAAAAAGCTGCAAGCGGCAAATTACCGGGCCTCGTTTCTCCAGGTCTTCAATGAGGTCAAAGGCCAGGTCGCGTCGAATCAATCGCTGCAACCAAAGCCGAGCGCGATCCCGGCAAAAAGATCGCCGCAAAAGGCAAAGAGGGCAAGAGTGGTCGACTTCAACAAGTTTTTCGTGAAGCTTGCCTATGCCATGGGTCTGACCGACAGCAGCACGGATTCGTTTTGGACAGAGCCGCTCTACGCCGAGGAGATCGAATACGCGCTCAAGAACCAGACGGGAAAGAGCTCGAACATCGAGTTCGGCCTCGGCTACAATCTGAACAAGTCCATGGCCATCGGGCTGGGGGCCATCATCCATGCCAACGACCTGGATGCCGCGCTGACCGCCAGCGTGCCCCATCCCTGGGTGTATGATTCCCCACGCAGCGCCAGCGGCGCCTACGCCGGCGATCTGAAGGCCACCATCCTGTACCTGAACCTCATCTACCGCATTCCGTTGAGCAAACTCAGCGTGGAGGTCTTTGCCGGCCCGGCCTATTTCAACACCAGCGCCGACATCGTCAGCGCCATTGCCATTCAGGACGTCTTCCCCAACGACAGCGTGTCCATGACCCTCGCCACCGAGAACGTCAAGAAGAGCAGTTTCGGGTTCAACGCCGGCCTCGGGCTGAACTATTTTTTCAGCAGCCGCATCGGAGTCTTCGTGGAGGGGAAATACCTTTCGAGCAGCCCCGCTTTCACCCCCGCTTCCGGCGCCGTCCCTGCAGTCAAGCTCAGCGTGGGTGGAATGAACGTCGGGGCCGGCCTGGTCATCAGGTTTTAATTCCCGGCCGCGGATCCCGACCAGGACTTTGCCAGGCCGTCATGCAATAA
>JAQUQF010000018.1 GCA_028749105.1 Acidobacteriota bacterium
CTTCCTGGCCCGCCTGAAGTGCCGCCGCCCCTGGCTGCGCAGGATCCTGGACAGGCTGGACGCGTTTCACGGCATTATCCTGGACTTCATCGGCCAGCGCGTCCTGGCGCGGAAGGTCTTTTTCTGGGCGGCGTTGCTGCAGCTCAACGTGGTGCTGCATTACTTCCTGATCGGCCAGGCCCTGGGCCTGGAGCGCATCCCGCTGCTGGACTATTTTTTCTCCATCCCGATCATGCTTTTCGTCCTTTCGTTCCCGATCTCGATCAACGGGCTTGGCGTCCGCGATCTCTTCCTGGTCCAGCTGTTCACCACCTACCGCTACCCGGCCCAGTTCGCCCTGGCCTTCTCCCTGATCGACCTGGGATTCAACCTGCTGCTGGGGATCATTGGCGGCCTGATCTATATGTTCCGCAAAAAATGAAAAAAAGAACCCTGGTTCCTCTGGTCGCCGCCCTGCTCCTGCTATTTTCCTCCAGCCAGGACAAGCTGCGCGAGATCAATCTCAAGATCCAGGAGGTGCAGGCCAGGCTGCAGGCCAGCAAGCAGGACAAATCCTCGCTGCTGAACGACATTTATGCCCTGGAGCTGCAGACCGAGGCTGCGGTCATCGAACTGAACAAGACCGCGCTGCTCACCGTCGAGACCCAGGAGAAGATCGCCCGCAAGCAGAAGGAGGAGGCGGAACTCCAGGAGCGGGTCCGCCGCTCGCGCGACAACGTGCGCCGCATCCTGCGCGTGCTGTACAAGATGGGGGAGCTGGGCTACGTGAAGCTGTTCCTCAATATCAACAGCGTGGACCAACTTTTCCGCAACTACCGCCTGATCGTCTCGCTGATGGACGACAAGGTGGTGGAGATACGCGAGATCCGCCAGGGGATCGTGAAGCTGCAAAAGATCAAGGCGGAACTGCACGTGGAGCTCGACCGCTTGGCCGGGCTGAAAAATGAAAAGGCCAGCAAGCTCTCGCGCCTCAGGGGGTTGAAGCAGGAGAAGCTGGACATGATCGCCAGGATCAACCAGCAGCGGGACCTCAATGCCCGCCTGCTGGATGAATTAAAAAACGAAAGCGAGAACCTGACCCGGATCCTGGACCAGAAAACAACGGCCAAACTCGCCGATGCGGTCGATCTTGGCCCCAGGCGCGGCAAGCTCGCCTGGCCGTTGAGCGGAACGGTCATCTCCAGCTTCGGGAAGAAAAAGAGCGCCAAGTTCAACACCTACACGATGAACAACGGCATCGAGATCAAGCCCGATCGTTCCGATGAGGTCAGGGCGGTCGGCGGCGGCGAGGTCATTTTTTGCGATTATTTGAAGGGCTACGGCAACGTGCTCATGGTCCAGCATGCCGGGAATTTTCACACCCTGTACGGTCATTGCGAGAGTTTTCTTAAAAAGCCGGGCGAGCGGGTGGGAACAGGCGAGGTGATCGCCCTGGCCGGCAGTTCAGGCTCGCTCTACGGCAAGGCGCTCTATTTCGAGATCCGCCAGAATTTGAAGCCTCTTGATCCCTTGCTGTGGCTGGGAAAAAAATGATAGAATCTCCCTCCTTGCATTGAGAACATGAAACCGAAACGAAAAGCGTCCGCCAGGTCCAGCCACAAGGCCGCCGCCCTGTCGTTCTTCCTGTTCGGGCTGATCGCCCTGGCCATCGTGGTCACCCTGGAGTTCCTGGACCACAAGGCGGGGAGGTATTCGTTCATTTTCAGCAAGGTGATCCCCCTGGAGCAAAAGCAGGCGGTTGCGGAACACTTCCAGGACGACCTGGTCGCCCTGCAGGCCGGACACAGGATCCCCCGCGATATTTTCCGTGATCAGGCTGGGGTCACCCATGTCAAAATCGACCTGGCCGAGCCCCTGTACCCTCCCTTTTCCCGCGACTTGAAGGCGCTGGTCGAAAAGCACGGCGGGATCCATCTGCTGAGCGACGTCCAGGGCATGAGGGATCAGGTCGTGTACCTGTACCAGATCCGCTTCTCCAAGCGGCTGACCCACGTCATCCTGCTCAGCAAGCGGCTCGCCTTGAAGGCCCCCGAAGAGGACATCCTTAAAGTCCCGAGTGAGGGCAAGAAGCCTTCCGCGCCAAAAGCCAAGCCTGCCAAGGCGCCGCGCCTGGCCATCATCATCGACGACCTCGGCTACGCCGACCTGATTTCCGGCCAGTTGCGCGAATTGGGCATCCCCATCACCGCCGCGGTGATCCCCGACTCGCCTTTCGCCCGCAGCGAAGCGCAGCGCCTCCATGACTTCGGGCTGGAAGCGATCATCCATTTGCCCATGCAGCCCATGGACCCGGCCAACCACCATCCACGCGACCAGTTCGTCCTGATCGACTCGAGTGCTGCCGAGATCCAGGCCCTGCTGCAGAATGCCATGTCTATAGTCCCTTTCGCCGGCGGTGTGAACAACCACATGGGCTCGCTGCTCACTTCCGACCAGCAGGCGATGAGGCGGGTGCTGGGGCTGATCAAGGAGCAGGGGCTTTTCTTCATCGACTCCAAGACGACCACTTCCACCGTCGCCCACGCCGTGGCCCGGGCGCTGAAGGTCCGCACCGCCCTGCGCGACGTCTTTCTTGACGACGTGCAGACCTACGAGCACGCCAGCGCCCAGATCCGGCGCCTGGTGGAGCTGGCCCGGCAGAACGGCAGGGCGCTGGCCATCGGCCACCCGTTCCCCTCGACCCTCGCCGCCCTGCGCGACTCCATCCCCTGGCTGAAGCAGCAAAGGGTCGAGATCGTTTTCGCCTCCGCGATCCTGGAGTGAAGCCGGCAGTTGGGCTGATCCCATGAAGATCATCTGGAAATACCTGAAGCCGTTCCGCGGCTGGCTCTGGCTGGCCATGGGGCTGGCCGCCGTCGCCCAGGTCCTGCATCTGGTCGACCCGATCATCTTCGGCAAGATCATCGACCAGCTGGCCCTGAATCCGGGAGGGCGCGGCGAGACGGAACTGGTTCGCGGCGCCTTGAAGTGGCTGGGGATCGCCGTCGCCGTGGGGCTGGCCGGCCGCATCGCCCAGGCGCTGACAGACTACGTTACCCGGCTGATCGTCCAGAAATTCGGCCTGGCGATCTTCGACGACGGGCTGCGCCAGACTCTGCGCCTGCCCTACCACGAATTCGAGGAGACCAGCAGCGGCCATGTCCTCTCCATGCTGGTCAAGGTCAGGCACGACAACGAAAAATTCATCAGCGCCTTTATCGGCGTGCTGTTCTCCACGGCGGTGGGCGTGGCCTTCCTGATCTGGTACGCCGTCACCAAGCATTGGGCGTTGATCCCCGTCTTTCTCATCGGCGTAGTGGTGTTGGGCGGGATGACCGGGCTGCTAAGCCGGAAGATCAAGACCATCCAGCGCGCGGTGGTCCGCGAGACCAACAAGATGAGCGGCGCCATCACCGAGTCGCTGCGCAACATCGAGCTGGTCAAGAGCCTGGGGCTGACCTACCCCGAGATCCGCCGGCTGAAGACCTTCACGCGCGGCATTTTCGACCTGGAGATGCAAAAGATCAAGAGGATCCGCTCGCTGGGCTTCCTGCAGAGCACCGCCTTGCTGCTCCTGAAGGAATCCATCCTGTTCGTGCTGCTGTGGCTGATCTTCCACAAGGCGCTCTCCCCCGGCGAGCTGATCTCCATGCAGTTCATCTCCACGCGCATCATTTTCCCGCTGCAGGACCTGGGCAACATCATCCTGGCCTTCCGCGAGGCGCAGGCCTCGCTACAGCTGTTTGACGAGCTCATGCGCAAGACGCCGGAGCAGCGTCCGGCCGAGCCCGTGGAGATTGGAGAGATCGAGTCGCTGCGCTTCGACCGCGTCAGCTTCCGCTACAAAAGCGGCCAACAGGACGCGGTTTCTAACCTGTCGTTCCGGGCGCGCTGCGGCGATACCATCGCCTTTGTCGGGCCCTCGGGATCGGGCAAGTCGACGCTGGTCAAGCTGCTGGTGGGGCTTTATGTGCCGAGCGGGGGGGCGATCTATTACGACGACATCCCGGCCAGGGATATCCGCATGAACCGCCTGCGGCGGCAGCTGGGCTTCGTGACCCAGGAGACCCAGTTGTTTTCGGGCACCATCCGCGACAACATGCTCTTCGTCAAGCCCGATGCCAGCGACGAGGATATCTACATGGCATTGGAACAGGCAGCCGCCGTCAAGATGGTCGACGGAACGGGAAAGGGGCTGGATGCGTTGCTTGGCGAGGGGGGGAAGAAGGTGTCGGGCGGCGAGAAACAGAGGCTGGCGATCGCCCGTGCCCTGCTGCGCAAGCCGCGCATCCTCATTTTTGACGAGGCCACTTCGTCGCTCGATTCGCTCACCGAGGAGGAGATCACCCAGACCCTCAGGGAGATCTCGGCCGAAAAGCGGCAGATCACCCTCATGATCGCCCACCGCCTCTCCACTGTCATGCATGCCGACCGCATCTATGTCCTGGAAAAGGGGCGGATCGTCGAGGAGGGACCGCACGCGGTGCTGGTTCGGAAAAAGGGCCTGTATTACGCCATGTGGCGCCAGCAGATAGGCGAACGCAAGACCGCAGTCCCGCCCGAAGGCGGAAGTTGACAAGAAGTGTTTTTGATACTAAAATTGGTTCTTTCCAAAAGGAGGATGAAATGTCACTGACGATTACTGATACCTGCATCAGCTGCGGTGCCTGCGAAGCCGTCTGCCCGGTTCAGGCAATCTCCCAGGGCGACCAGTACTATGTGATCGATCCCAGTGTCTGCGTGGAGTGCAAGGGCCATTTCGACGAGCCCCAGTGCGCATCGGTGTGCCCCACCGACTCCTGCGTCAAGCAGTAGCCGTTTTTCGTTCCTGTTTCTTGTTGAGCCAGTTCCCGTCGCGGGAACGGCCGCGTAGCGAAGCGCAACCGTTTTGCCTGTGACCAGATCGGGATTTTTGAAGGGCACTGCGGTTCCGCTCCTCCTTTTCCTGCTGACCCTGGCGTTCACCCTGGTCATCGGCGTCCAATACCATCTCAGCTATCATAATGTCACCCTGCCCGCCGGCCAGAGTTTTTGGGAGTTCCTCTGGAGACATCCCCGATCCTGGCTGTGGGGGCTCTCCTATTCCCTGCCGCTGCTGGGCATTCTTCTGGTCCACGAGATGGGCCACTTCATCGCCTGCAGGCGCCACGGCATTGAAGCGACCCTGCCCCATTTTCTCCCGGCCCCGACCCTGATCGGCACCTTCGGCGCCTTCATTAAGATCCGCTCGCCGTTCTCCTCGAAAAAGGCCCTCTTTGACGTCGGTTTGGCCGGACCGCTGGCCGGCTTCCTGGCCGCCCTGCCTGTCATCGCCGTGGGGATCTCCTGGTCGCGGCTTGTCGAGAAGGGGATGCTGGACGGGGGATTAACCCTCGGCGAGCCTCTGCTCTTCACCCTGCTGGGCCGCCTGCTCCTCGGCGAGGTGCCGGCCCGACTCGAGCTGCTGGTCCACCCCATGGCCTTCGCCGGCTGGTTCGGCCTCCTGGCCACCGCCTTCAACCTTTTCCCCATCGGCCAACTGGACGGCGGCCACATCCTCTACGCCCTGCTCGGAAAGAAGAAGGCGTATTGCGCCGGCGTCACCTCGGTCATCATCCTGGTCATCCTGGGCGTCGTATTCTGGCAAGGATGGCTGTTGTGGGCGCTGCTGGCCACGCTGATTGGCCTGAGGCACCCGCCGATCTTCGAGGAAGAACGCCTGGACGCCAAACGCAAAGCGCTGGCCTTCGTCGCCCTGCTGGTGTTCATTTTTTCCTTTACTCCCGCCCCCCTTTCCGTCGCGCCCTGAGCCCGGCCCGGCTTTGAAAATCGCCCGGGGCTGTGCTATGATTTCCTGATGAAAAGGGTTTTCGACCGCTACATCCTGAAGGAGATCGCCTCGCCGTTCGCCATCGGGCTGCTGGTCTACACCTTCACCCTGCTGATCCATCAGATCCTCCTCCTCTCCAAGACGCTGATCTCCAAGGGAGCGACGGCCGGGACCATTTTCAAGATCCTGCTCTACCTGCTTCCCGATTTTCTCTCCTTCACCATCCCCATGGCCACGCTGATGGGCGTGCTGGCCGGCATGAGCCGTCTCAGCTCCGATTCCGAGATCGTGGCCCTGCGCACCATGGGGGTGCGCAACCGCCAGGTGCTGAAGCCGGTGCTGGCCTTCTCGGTCGCCACCTGGCTCGTCTCCTCATTCCTGATCATGTTCCTGGCCCCGGAGGCCAACTACCGCTTCAACAAGCTGTACACCGGCGTCCTCCTGTCGCAGACGGTCTCGGGGATCAAGCCCGGCGTCTTTTACCTGGGGCTCCCCTCGTACAGCCTTTATTTCCACGACCAGGAGCGCAACGGCGACTGGAAGGACGTGTTCCTCTATTCCCTGAAGAAGCCGGAAGATGACACGCTGCTCTTCGCCCGCAGGGGCAAGTTCATCTACAGGCAGTTCCAGAAGGACAATTACATCGTCCTGTATGACGGCGTATTGCACAGCTTCAAAAAAAAGACCCCGGAGAAATACTCGCTGACCTTCTTTTCCCAGAAGACCGAGACGGTCAGCAACCGCACCACCTTCCGCCAGACACGCCGCTCCACCCAGCTGGTCTTTCCCGAGCTGGTGCGCCGGCTGCGCGCCAGCCCGGGCGACGTGCAGCTCAATCTTGAGTTCCACAGGAAGTTCGCCCTGCCCTTCGCCTGCCTGGTCCTCGGCTTCCTGGGCATGTCGCTGGGCATCTCGACGCGCAAGGGGGGCAAGACCAGCGGCTTCGTCATCTCGCTGGGGATCATTTTCACCTATTATGTGCTGATGACCGCCGGCCGCAACCTGATCGTCAAGCGCATCATCTCCCCGTTCTGGGGTTCGTGGGGGCCGACCTTATTCCTGGTCGTCATCGGCATCTGGCTCTACCGCTTTTCCTCTTTGGAAAAGGCGATCAACTGGGAAAGGCTTCTGGCCTTCGGCCAACTGCAGCGGAAAAAGACCGAGGCAGCCCCAAGCAAGGGCCCCCGCACCGCGCCCTCGGCTTTCTGCCGCTGGAACCCGGTCAAGATACTCGACGGCTACGTGCTGCGGCGGCTGGTGCTGGTCTTTTTCCTGGTCTTTTTTTCCCTGCTGATGGTCTTTTACATCATCAATATCCTGGAACTGATCGACAACATCATCGAGAACAAGGTCCCCTTTGTCTACCTTCTGAAATACGACCTCTATGTCACCCCGGAGATCGTCAGCATCATCCTGCCCATCTCCATCCTGACCGCGGTGTTGCTCACCTTCTCCCTGATGAGCAAGAACAACGAGGTGACCGCCGTCCAGGTCAGCGGCATCAGCCTGCTGCGCCTGGCCATGCCGGCGGTATTCCTGGGGCTGGTCCTCTCCCTGGCCGTCTTTTTCATCCAGGAGAACATCCTGCCCGAAGCCAACCGCCGGTCGGAGCAAACGCTCGATGTCATCCACAACCGCCAGTCGGTCGCCGACATGGAGTTCGCCCGCAATTGGGTTTTGGGCCGCAACAACCAGATATATTTTTACGATTACTATGAAAAGGGCAACCAGCGCTTCATCAATTTCAATATCCTGTTCATGGACAATGAGTTCCGGCTGCGCTCCCGCCTTTCGGCCGCCAGCGCCTCCTGGCTTGAGGAAGGCGTCCTGCTGCTGCGCGACGGCTTCATCCGGGATTTCCGCGATAATTTTCCCCTCGACATGGAGCCGTTCAAGGAGACGCGTCTGGCCATCGACGAAACGCGCAGGTTCTTCACCGAGAAGGTGAAATTCTCCGGCGCCATGAACAGCGCCGAGCTGCGTGAATACATCCGCTACCTGCAGAAAAAGCGCAGCGACCCCCTGCGCTACCAGGCGCAGCTCTACAACAATTACGCCTTCCCCTTTTCGTCCCTGGTCATGGTCTTCATCGCCATCCCCTTCTCCTTTCTCATGGGCAACCGCGGCGCCCTTTTCGGCATCGGCATTGCCGTGGGCATCTCCATGACCTATTGGGGGGCGCTGGGGATTTTCAGCGCCGTCGGCGCCACCGGCGTTTTGTCGCCCCTGCTCGCCGCCTTCGCGCCGCTCGTCATTTTTTCGCTCATTTCCGGCGTCTTGTTCTTGAAGATCAAGACCTGAACGTTTTTGCCGGGGACCGGCTGCGGCCTGCGCCGCCCCGGGTTTCCAATTGTCGGCAAATATGGTAAAATCTGGTATCTTGATGCCCTGACTACAATAATCGAGGTGAATCATGGAGAAGGAAGAATCAAAGGCCAACCAGGACGCCCTGGAGCGGCGCGCCAAGAGAAAGCCATCGCCGAAAACCAACAAGCTGACCCTGGTGCCCCTGTACTGCAAGGGCTGCGGCCTGTGCGTCGATATCTGCCCCACCGGCACCCTGCAGCTGTACGATGATCCCAAGAACAAGTTCGGCACGTCGGTGAAGATTGACGCCCCCGATTTCTGCATCGGCTGCCGCATGTGCGAGCTGCAGTGCCCCGATTTCGCCATATTCGTCAATTACGAGGAAGAGAAAAAGGAAGGTGGCAAATGAGCCAGCGCAAGGTCCTGCAGGGCAACATCATCATCGCCAAGGCGGCGCTGGCGGCCGGCTGCGATTTTTTCGCCGGCTACCCCATCACTCCCTCCTCCGAGATCGCCCAGTACATGTCCAAGGAAATGCCGAAAATGGAGCGGACGTTCATCCAGATGGAGGACGAGATCGCCTCGCTGGGCGCCTGCATCGGCGCCTCCCTTGCCGGGAGAAAGCCGCTGACGGCGACCTCCGGCCCGGGCTTCTCCCTGATGCAGGAGCACGTCGGCATGGCGGTCATGGCCGAGGTGCCGGTGGTCATCGTCAACGTCATGCGCGGCGGCCCCTCCACCGGCATGCCCACCAAGCCGGCCCAGGCCGACATGATGCAGGCACGCTGGGGCACCCACGGCGACCACCCGATCATCGCCCTGTACCCGGCCTTTTCCGACGAGATCTTCAGCGAGACCGTGCGCGCCTTCAACCTGGCCGAAAAATACTGGAACCCGGTGATCCTGCTCCTGGACGAGGTCCTGGGCAAGGCCCACATGGACGTGGAGATCCCCGAGCCCGGCAGCTATGAAGTGTTCTGGGAAAAGACGCACGAGATCAAGGACCTGAACATCTACGACCGCAAGCTCGGCGAGAACCCGCCGCGCATCGATTTCTTCCACGGCTATCCGATCCATATCGACAGCCTGGAGCACGACGCCCACGGCTGGCCCTCGTTCGACGCCAAGACCGTGGACAAGATGCAGAAGCTGCGCATGCAGAAGATCTACCAGAACCTGGACGACATCATCAAGTACAAGGAGTACTTCATGGACGACGCCGAGGTCATGGTCTTCAGCTTCGGCATCTCGGCGCGCGGTGCGCTGGCCGCGGTCAAGGCGGCCCGCGAGCAGGGCATCAAGGCCGGCCTGTTCCAGGCCCTGACCGTATGGCCATTCCCCCGCGCCGCCCTGCAGGAGCGCTTCAAGAAAACCAAGAAGGTGTTGACCGTCGAGATGAACATGGGGCAGATGAAGTACGAGGTCGAGCGCGTCGCGCCGCACGGTGTGGAGAAGCAGACGCTGCTGCGCGCCAACGGCATGCCCTTCTCCCCCGACGAGGTCCTCAACGCCATCAAGGAGTTCGACAAATGAGAGACTACGAAAAATACATCCGCTACCGCACGTTTCCCACCCCCTGGTGCCCCGGTTGCGGCGACGGCGTCATACTGAAGTCGATCGCCATGGCCTTCGCCGAGCTGAACCTCGACCCCGACGACATCGTCGTGGTGGCCGGCATCGGCTGTTCCGGCCGCATGCCCACCTATTTCAACACCAACACCCTGCACACCACCCACGGCCGCGCCCTGACGTTTGCCACCGGCATCAAGCTGGCCAAGCCCGAGAAGCTGGTCGTGGTCATCTCCGGCGACGGCGATGCCACGGCCATCGGCGGCAACCACCTCATCCACGCCGCCCGGCGCAACATCGGCATCAAGATGATCCTGATCAACAACGGCATCTACGGCATGACCGGCGGCCAGGTCTCGCCGCTGACGCCGCCCAAGTTCTTCACCGAGACCACGCCCTACGGCAACATCGAGCCGCATTTCAACGTGCGCGAGCTGCTGACCGCCGCCAAGGCCACCTTCGTGGCCCGCGAGACGGTCAACCGCCTGATGCAGCTGAAGCAGGTGATCAAGAAGTCGTTCCAGCACAAGGGCTTCTCGGTGGTGGAGGTGATGAGCAACTGCCACGTCAACCTGGGCCGGCGCAACAAGATGAAGAGCCCGCTGGTGATGACCAAGTACATCAAGGACATCACCATGAACATGGCCGACTTCGAAAAGCTCTCCCCCGAGGAGCAGGCGCCGAAATACCCGCTGGGGATCTTCGTGCAGGACACGCAGCGGCTGGAATACACCGACCTCTACTACAACCACATCGTGCCCGTCGCCCAGGGGTCGGGCGCCAAGGGGGAAAAATGAAGAAATACGAGATACGCTACGGAGCCGTCGGCGGCCAGGGGATCATCACCGCCGGCGCCCTGCTGGTGGACATCGCGGTGGAGATGGAGAACAAGTTCGCCATCGAAAGCCCCACCTATACCGCGGCCGTGCGCGGCGGCCCGACCAAGGTCGACGTCATCATCGCCGACGAGAAGATCGATTTCCCGCATGCCACGGCCATCGACTTTTTCCTCTGCACCGACCAGCGGCCCTACGACATCTACAAGCAGTCCGTCAAGGACGACGCCATCGTGGTCCTGGACTCGCACCTGGTGCGCGAGCTCGGCGACACCCGGCACTGGAAAGTGTACCAGGTGCCGATCATCAACGAGACCAAGGTGGGGGCGGGGAACGTGGTGCTGACCTCGGTGGTCAGCCTGGCCGTCACCCAGAAGCTGACCAACGTGATCACCTATGACCACATGCTGGCGCACATCAGGCACTGGGCCCCCAAGGGCGCGGTGGAGATGAACATCAAGGCCATCGAGGTCGGGATGAACCTGATCAAGTAGGATGGGTTTCCCCGCCGTAGCCGAACAACTCGACCTGCTCAGGAAAGGGGCGCTGGAGGTCATCAGCGAGGAGGATCTCGAGAAAAAGATCGCCCGCTCGCTGCAGACGAAAAAACCCCTGCTGGTCAAGGCGGGATTCGACCCCACCGCCCCCGACATCCACCTGGGCCACACCGTCCTCATCCGCAAGATGAAGCACTTCCAGGACCTCGGGCACACGGTTGTCTTCCTGATCGGCGACTTCACCGCCCTGATCGGCGATCCCAGCGGCCGCAACAAGACCCGGCCGCCCTTGAGCCGCGAGGAGATCGCGGCCAATGCCGAAACCTACAAGGAGCAGATCTTCAAGCTCCTGGACCCGCAAAAGACGGTGATCGATTTCAACTCGCTCTGGCTCGGCGCTTTGTCGGCGGTGGAGATCATCAAGCTGACCGCCTCCTACACCGTGGCGCGCATCCTGGAGCGCGATGATTTCTCCAAACGCTACAAGAACGGCGAGCCGATCTCGGTCCACGAGCTGCTCTACCCGCTGATGCAGGGCTACGACTCGGTGGCGTTGCATGCTGACGTCGAGCTGGGCGGCAGCGACCAGAAGTTCAACCTGCTGGTGGGCCGCGAGCTGCAGCGCAACTACGGCCAGGAGCCGCAGGTGATCATCACCATGCCGCTGCTCGAAGGCCTGGACGGCGTGCAGAAGATGAGCAAGAGCCTGGGCAACACCATCGGCATCCATGACAACCCGGCGGAGATGTTCGGCAAGGTGATGTCGGTGAACGACGAGCTGATGTTCCGCTACTATGATCTGCTGACCGACGTGCCGGTCAAGGAGATCGCCCGCCTAAGGCAGGAGATCGCCGCCGGCAGCCTCAATCCCATGGCCGCCAAGATCGGCCTGGCCAAGTCCATCATTGCCGATTTCCATTCCAAGGCGGCGGCCGAGGCCGCCGAAGCCGAGTTCATCAAGGTCTTCCGCAACAAGGAGACCCCGGACGATGCGGAGGTCCTGGCCCTTGAGGGGGATGAACCGCTGGTCGACTTTCTGGTGCGCCACGGCATCCTCGCTTCGCGCGGCGAGGTCAAGCGCGTTCACGCCCAGGGCGGCATCTACCTGGACAACGAACGCCCGGCGGCGATCAGCATCATGCTGCAGAAAGGCCGTTCCTATTTATTGAAGATCGGGAAACGCAAGTTCTATAAGATCGGACCGGCCGGTTAGATCGTCGCCAAGATCCGCTTGGCTTCCCTGCTGACCCGCATGTGGGGATCCCTGGTCAGCTTGAGCACGAGGACCTTCACCTCGTCGCGGTCGAAATTGGCCAAACCTTCCAGCAGCTTCAGCCGGACCTCGACATTGGCATCCTGCGCCAGGTCATTGGCCATTTCCAGGAGCTTGCGGCTGCGGCGGTTGCCCAATACCTCGACGATCGCCGCCCGCGAGTACCAGATGGCATGGGGCAGCTGTTCGATCAGCTTGTTCTCGTCCAGCTGCGCGCGCCGGGACAGCTCCCTGACCACGACTTCGCGCACCCTCATGTTGTCTTCGGACAGGAACGAGATCAGCATGTTCTCGCCGGCCTGCCCCGTCTCGCTGACGATCAGCTTCACCGTTTCGAGCTTCCTCTCGTTGTCGCGCTTCCGGAGCAGCTCGCGAACGGGGAAGAACCCGGAGCCGATGTCGCCGCCCCTGTCGCCCATGGCTTTTTTGCAGGCCATGACCACCGAGCTGTCGGGGTGCTCGAGGAATTGTTTGTAGAACGAGCGATCGCGGAACTTCAATTCGCGCAGGATCTTGAGGGCGCTGGCCAGGCACTTTGAGGAGATGCCGGCGCAGGAGGCGAGCTCCTTGAGGAACTCGATGCGCTTTTCCCGCTCCATGGCGGCGAATTCGCCGGCCTTGAGGTATTTCACCTGCCCGGCCGGGGTGAGTTTCAAAAAATCATCGATCAAGCCCATTCTATATCTTGTCGAGCAGGTGCCCCATCTTCTCTTTCTTGGTCTTCATGTAGCCCAGGTTGTCCTTGCCCGGCGCGATCTCCAGCGACACGCGCTCGCTGATCTCCAGCCCATAGCCGGCCAGGGCGATGTACTTGGCCGGGTTGTTGGTGATCAGCCGCAGCTTCTTCAGCCCCAGGTGGCGCAGGATCTGCGCCCCGATGCCGTAGTCGCGCTGGTCGGCCTTGAAGCCCAGCCGGA
>JAQUQF010000244.1 GCA_028749105.1 Acidobacteriota bacterium
GGGCCCGGTCCGGGCGAAAGGGGTTTTTAACCTCGACCCGGCCGCGGCGCAATTGTGCCATGAACCAAGCGCCGGCGAAGGCGGGGACATCGCAGCGCCGCGATACGCTGACGATCATGGCCGTACCGCCCCTCCCGGTCTCCTCAGCGGTTGCGGCCGCCCAGCTTGAGCAACTCGGGACTGTCGGGGAATTTTTGCAGCGCCAGGGCCAGGGTCTTGCGGAACTTCTCCCTGTCCCGGCCGGCCAACTGGATTTTCAGTTGCAGCAGAAAATTGTCCAGCGTCTCGGCCAGGAACAGCGCACTCTGGGCATACAGATCGGCCTGGCCGACCTGCTGCTTCTGCAGCGAGAGCAGGGCCAGCAGGTGATGGGTCTGGGAATCGAAGGGATTGGCCTCCATGGCCTCCTCGGCCTTCTGCAGCGCCCCGTCAAGATCGTTCTCCAGGAAAAGGTTGCGGGCCTCGATATACAAGAGGTTGGCGGGTGCGTCGTCAGCGGCCATTGCTCCGCCGACGGAAGGATCCATGAGCAGCGCTTCGACGGGGGGGACATTTTCACCGGGCAGCGGCAGGGCGACCAAATCGCGGAAAACCTGGCTGAGCGCCTCGCGGTTATCGGCGGCGGCTACGGAAGCGGCGAACAGCTTCAGCAACCTCTCGTTCTCCGGGAAGCGCCGCAGCCCCCCGACAAGCTCCTGCTGTGCAGCCCCGCCCCGGTTCATGGCCTGGAGCAGCAGGACCAGATTGGCCAGGATGTCGGGGTCTTTCCGCAGGTAGAGGGCGTAGTGCAGGCACTTTTCTGCCAGCAGGAAATCGCCCTTGGCCAGGTAAAGGGCACCCAGGTTGTTGTGGGTCGGGACGGGAAAGACGTTCCGCCGCTGCAGACGGATGAAGCGGTTCAAGGCCGCATCCATATCGCCTCCTTGATGGTCGACCAGGGCGGAAAGGAACTCCTTGCGGTCCTTGAAGAACGGTGAGTCGGCCACCCGCTCCAGGTGCGAGCGGCAGGCGGCCGCGTCGCGCTTTTCCAGGAAGGTCTTGGCCAGCTCGAAATGGACGAAGTCGGAGCCGCTGGACTTTCCCGGCGCCGGCAGCAGCAGCTCCAGCTTCTTGTCGGCATCGACCAGCAGCAGGCTCTTGATGAACCGCTCGTATTCGGGCAGGGCCATGTTCAGCTGCGGCAGGGAGATGTCCCGCCGCCCGGGGGCGAGGGTCCCGACCACGTAGCGCAGCAGTTCCTCCTGGAGCTTGAACATGTCGATGGAATTCCCCTTGACCAGGGGGAGTTGCTGCTGCGTGCCGCCGGGAATATCGATCAGGAAAAGCTGGACCTGCAGCTGCGAGAAGCGGCGTTCGCTGAACAAAATTTTCCCCCAGAGCAGCCGGTCGGCCCCGCTTTCCATGGCCAGGACCATGGCCGTTGCCTTGGTGATCCCGAACGGGAAGCGGACCAGGCTGCGGTTCAGGAGCGTCTGGACCTCATCCTCCTCGCTCACCGGCAGCGCGTTCTGGCCGAGACCGGCGATCAGGTAGAAAGAGACCGCCTTACCCAGCCATTGGAACGAGGCGTGGTTGTGGGCGTCGACGGCCAGGGGCAGCACCAGTGTCTTGGCCGCGAGGCCGGCGGTCAGAAGGAGGAGGAAAAGGGCCGTGGCCGTTTTTTTCATTTTGCCTCTGGATAAAGGACCTGCAAAAGATCAGCGAGAAAAAGCGCCCCATCCAGATCGGCCCGGCCGCCGCCAGCCAGTCGGAAAGCGAAGGCGTAGCGGGGCTTCTCGAAGGGGACGAAACCGATGATGACCGCGTCGAGTCCACTGGCGGAACTTCCGGTCGTCCCGGTCTTGATGGCCAGTCGCACCTTGCCGCCGATCCGGCGCCCTGTGCCGTTCTCGTCCTCCACGACAGCAGCCATGGCCTTTCTCACGCGCAGGAAATTCAGGTCGTCTGCCAGCACCTGTTGCGGTCGGCCTTCATGGTGGTACAGGCCCAAACCGAGCATGTTCTTGGCATCGTCGACCAGATACGGGGGAAAGAACTGCCCGCTCTGCGAAACGATCGATGCCAGGACCGCGGCGTGGAGCGTGGTCAGGGAAGCACCGCCCTGCCCGACCGCCAGCTCGGCCAGCCCGGGGCCTTCCAGCGCGCCCTTGGCAAGGCGGCCGGCAGGGAACTCTACGCTCCCGTCCTTGAAAGCGGGAGCGTTGAAAAAAAAGCGCTGCAGGAGGTCGGCCATGGCGGCGGCGCCGGCCGCCTGCCCCATGCGGGCGAAGGCAACGTTGCAGGAGAGAGCCAGGGCCTGCGACGGGTCCTGCACCC
Source organism: Acidobacteriota bacterium (assembly GCA_028749105.1). Lineage (GTDB taxonomy): Bacteria > Acidobacteriota > Aminicenantia > UBA2199 > UBA2199 > UBA2199. The sequence continues at coordinate 2,317 of JAQUQF010000244.1, forward strand.
GCCCGTGCGCGGCCAGGTCGCGATAGGTCCGCCCTTCCAGCTCAACCGCTCCCGGGCAAGACATGGGGAACAGCCTGTCGCTGCCGCGGCGCAGGTAGGCCAGAAGGGTGACGATCTTGATGACCGATCCAGGCTGGAAACGCTCGCTGAATGCCGCAGCGACGCCCCCAGGCATGCGGGGCTTGGAATAGGCTGCTGCAATGGCGTTCCCCGGCAGGTCGAGGAGCACCAGCGTGCCGAAATGCTCCTGAAACAGCCGCTCGATCTTTCTCTGCAAGCCGCTGTCCAGAGTCAGGCGGAAATGGCGGGCCCCCTCCCTGAACTGCGCGTCGAACATGGAAAAATCGATGCCCGGAACGAGCGGGCGGGTGAGGCGCCGCTTGGTGTCGTAATAGGCCAGCGGTTCGTCATTGCGGTCGAAGATATAGTTGATCCGTCCGCCGCGCAGCGAACGGTTGAAACCGGCCAGGAGCTTCAGGGCCTTGGCGTTGGCTTTCTGGAAGGGGGGGGAAAGCCCGGCAACGGCCGCATCCGCTCCGTCAGGATCCAGGGAGGAGGCCAGGCAGAGGGCATGGAACCAGCGGGCATCGTCGCTGCCCCGCGGCAGCAGATAGTCACTGTAGACTTTCAGCTTCGCGGTTTCGCCGCGGTCGAAAAAATGGGTGAGGATCTGGCCCGAACGCAATGAGGTCGAAGCACCGGAACGGCGCAATTCGTCGAACCGGGCCGCGGCCGGCTCCAGACGCCCGCGGAAGAGCTCAAGCAGCGCCTGCAGCTCCCTGAAGTTTTCGCGCTGGAAGAGCCGCGACGCCGCATCCTGAAGCCGCTGCCCGGCCACATCCAGGCGATCGGCGAGCAGCAGCTCCTGTATCTCGTTCACGGCGGCCCTGGCCTTCCAGCCGCTGATGACAAAAAAGGCGGCGACAACCAGCGCCAGCAGCAGGAACAGCCTGAGCCGCCGGCGGCGGCCGCGCGCCTTGCGGTCCTGGAAAGAGAAGGTGACGTCCTTGTAATCCAGCACCGTCAACTCCCGGTCCGCGGGGTGCCGCCGCCCAGGCTGCCGCTCATGATTTCAGGTACGTTTCCAGCTTGCCAAGCCCCTCACGAATATCCTACAGGGAGGTGGCGTAGGAAATGCGCAGGTGATTGGGAGCTCCGAACGCCGATCCTGGCACCAGGATGATGTGCAATTTCTCGAGGATGTCCAGGGCCAGCTGATTGTCGTCCTGGAA
>JAQUQF010000245.1 GCA_028749105.1 Acidobacteriota bacterium
GCCCGGCAAGAAAGAGCTGGCGTTGGCACTCGAGCAGGAGCCCGAAGTCGAAGGAGCCCTCCTGGCCGTGGACAACAAGACCGGCGAGATCAAGGCCATGGTCGGCGGCTGCTCATTCCAGAAGAGCAAGTTCAACCGCGCCATTCAGGCCCTGCGCCAGACCGGCTCCACCTTCAAGCCCATCATCTACACCGCGGCGCTCGAGAACGGCTTCTCGGCCGCGACCATCATCCAGGACGAGCCCTTCTCCTACGTCGATGAGTGGAGCGGCGACCTCTGGGAGCCGCGCAACCATAAGGGGGACTACCTGGGGCCGCTGACCCTGCGCCGCGGCCTCGAGTTGTCGCGCAACGTGGTCACGGCGCGCATCCTGCAGTCCATCACGCCCGCAGTGGGCGTGCGCTACGCCAAAAAATTCGGCATCACCTCCGACCTCAAGCCCTACATGTCCCTCTCCCTTGGTGCCTTCGAGGTCACGCTGAAAGAGATGGTCGAGGCCTTTACCGTCTTCGCCAACCTGGGTACCCGCGTCTCCGCCTATTTCGTCCGCAGCATCCGCGACCTGGACAACAACATCATCGAGGAGAACGCCCCCGAGCACCGCCAGGTCATCGAGAAGGAGACAGCCTTCATCATGAACTACCTTCTCCAGGGCGTGGTCCGCTCCGGGACCGGCTGGCGGGCCCGGGCGCTGCCGGCCCCCATTGGCGGCAAGACGGGGACAACCAACGATTTCACCGATGCCTGGTTCATTGGCTTCACCCCCAGCCTGACCGTGGGCGTCTGGGTGGGGTTTGATCAGAAGAAGAGCCTGGGATGGGAGCAGACCGGCTCGGAAGCGGCCTCGCCGATCTTCGTATCGTTTATGGAAAAGTACCTGGCCAAATACCCGGAAACCGGAAAGTTCTCCCCCCCTTCAGGGGTCTACATGATCGACATCGACAAATACACCGGCAGGCTGGTGACCCCCGACTGCCTTTACCCACTCCATGAGGCTTTCCTGCCGGGGACAGAGCCCCTCGAATTTTGCAACGAGGAAGAGCACCAGAAGATCTACAATTATTACAAAACAGAAGCGGAGAGTTCGGACGACTGAGCCGGCTTTGCCCGCGGCGAAGCCTATTTTTTGACCAGGAAATACCCCAGCAGCCATTCCCCGGGCGTGGTGACCTTGACCCGGAAATACTCTTTTTCCGTCATGAATCTTTTATCTACCCAAAAAGAGGAACCGCTGCGGCCGCCGGGCCTGGCGATGACGATGGCCAGATCCTCGAACAACAGCTCTTTCTGGGCGTTCTGGACAACGAATAAGGGTTGGCCCTCTTTCGCAGCCAGGATCAGCCAGTAATCCCCGGCCGGATATTCCTTGCCGGCATGGATGAATGCCTGGGGGAAACGGATCTTTTTGAGGTTCTTTCCCTGGGGCTGGACTGGCGGCGCCGGGGAGGGCTCCGCGGCTTGGACCTGGGGCTGCTCTGCAGGCAGCACCGGCGGCTCCTGGGCTTGGACCTGCGTTTGCTCCGCAGGCAGCACCGGCGGCTCCTGAACTTGGACCTGCGGCTGCTGCTCATCGGGCAGGACGGGGATCTCTTCCTTTTCCTTCTCCTGGGCCGGGATCATGATGACAAACAAAACCAGGACTACAAAAAAGATTGATTTCTTCATAAGGATCTCTCCTTGCTGGTATTATAGGGAAGCGGCGATCCGAATGTCAAGCGTCTCCGCCAAGCACGCCCCATTGCGGGTAACGGCAGGAATAAAAAAGGGCCAGGTCGCGGGACCTGGCCCTGGAACTTCAGAAAGACCGGCAATTAAAAGATGTAGCGGAAACCCAGCAGCAGCTTGTGGTTGTGCTCAAAGCTGCGGTCCTTGGTGATGATCGGAGCGCGCAGCTCGCCGAAGAGCGATCCGGTCGACTTGTTGTGGCGGAAGAGGTTGATGCCCAGCTGGCCGACCAGGTCCATGCCGCCCTTCTTGAACTCCCGGTCGCAATCCTTGGTGCTGAAGCCGAGTCCAAGGCCCACGTAAGCGGGATCGAGCTGGAGGTTCAGCAGGGCGTTGCCCATGAGGAAGGATTTCCAGGGAGCGCCCTTGATCGGCACGCCGCCGCCGACGGTGAAGATGGCGTCCAGAGTATCGTTGATCAGGTTGACCAGGACGCCGCCGCGGGCCCAGAGGGCGCCGGTGTAGGTCCCCTTCAGCACGGCGGGGCCGCCTTCAAGCAGGAAGGCGAGGGGCGCGACCGTGCCGAACTTCTTGGCAGGGGGTGGCGGGGGCGGGACAACGACCGGAGCGGGCTCCGTTACCTTGACCGCCGCCTCGCAGCCGGCGGGCGACTTCATGCCGTATTGGCCTTCAACGACCGCGGCAACCATGTACTCGCCGACCTTGTCCAGGGTGAGCTCGGCGCTGCAGTTCTCCGGAGTCAGCTCCATGGTTTTGACGACCGCGCCGGCGGCGTCGGTCACCGTGACCACGGTCTTGACGGCGTTCTGCGCGCCGCACATGTCGATCTTGACCGGCGTGCCGAGGACCGACTCGGCGGGCTCGACCTTCAGGTTGCAGACCGGAGCGGGGACGTCACTGACGTTCTTCAGCGAGATGTTACCGCAGATCTTGGGAACGATGAACTCGTAGAGCTTGCCATCGCGGAAGATGGTGAAGGTATAGGCCGTGAGCGGCTTCTTGCCGGCCCAGACCACGTCGTTCATGACCACGACCTTGCGGTTCTTCTTGAACATCATCCACTTCACGGTGTCGCCGGGCTTCATCTCTACCGTCTGGACATCGGCCTTCTGGATCTGCTCGAGGAAGGCAAAGACCAGCTCGCCGTTGCCGGCCTGCTCAAAGCCCTGCTTGACTGCGCCCGCCTTGTCCAGGGCGATGACCTTCAAATCGGCGGCCTTCAGGTCCCGGCTTTTATAGAACGGGTGCATGCCCAATCGAGTGACTTTTTCCCCGGCAAATGCGGTGAACGCAAAACAAAAAATCAACCCCAAGAACAATAATTTTTTCATGGTAAATTCCTCCTCACTTCAAAAATTTATAAACCTAAACAAATAAAAAGTCAAGAGTACTAGATATTGCGGCCTCCAGACGCCTTCTGATACTTTTTTCATGAAACCAATCTCCATGATAGTTTGTTATTATCAATAAATAAGCATGTTATGTGCCAATTCATCAATCAGCCCGGTCGCCTGGCCGGTCCCCGCTCAGCGCAGCAATTCTGCAGCAAAACCTTCTTGCTGCCGGGTCTATCGCGACAGGACCTCGCGGTCCCGGGAGCTGCGCAGAGCGGGAAATGTACTGTAAAAAAATAATCGTCCTGTTTTTCAGGTTGATTTAAGAAAAATGACTATTTTTCGATCCCGGTCCGCGCCTGGATGCTTTTCTGGTAGTAGTGACGGACTTCTTTCATCTCAGTCACCAGGTCGGCGCGGTCCAGGATGGCCTGGGGGGCGTAGCGTCCGGTCAGGACCAGCTCGACACCTTCGGGCCGCCTTTCGATCAGGCGCAGCACCGGCTCGACGGCGAGGATCTTGAAGTGC
>JAQUQF010000246.1 GCA_028749105.1 Acidobacteriota bacterium
CGCTCTTCTCGTTGTACATGCCGCCGACGTTCTCCAGGATGATCTTCTTGCGCAGGGGCGTGAGGGCGATCTTGTCGCGGGTGAAGCCCATCCAGTAGAGGAATTCCTCCTCCTTGCCGGCGAGCTCCCCGGGATAGTCCTTCTCGAAGAGGCGCTCGATGTAGCCTTTCATCTGGTCGCGGTCCAGGTAACGCACCGGCACGTCCCTCCTGAATTGCAGGTGGCCGATCTCCACCACCGAGCGCTTCAGCTCCTCGATGTCGGCGGAGATCCCCCACTCAACGGCCAGACAGAAAAAGACAACGAGCGCCAAAAGGGAGTTGCGGATTTTCATCGTTTCATTTATACCATATTCCTGTCGGCGCGTAAATATTTGCCATCCGGGAACAGCCATAACAGAGGGAAATTTCAATAATGCCTTCGACCTACTCGATCCGGCCCATGACCGCCGGCGGCCAGTAGCGGAAAAAGGCCTTGCCGTAGATGTACTTCTGCGGCACCGGGCCGAACAGGCGCGAATCGAAGCTGATGGCGCGGTTATCGCCCATGACGAAGTAGGTGCCACGCGGGATGAGCAGCGCCTTCATGTCGGAGGGCGAGCGGGCGGAGGCGACGTCGTTGCCGAAGGTCTGCTTCTGCGGCTTGTCGTTGACCAGCACCTCGCCGCCGCGGATCTCGATGATCTCCCCGGGCATGCCGATGATGCGCTTGACCAGCGACTTGTCGGGCTCATCGGGCTTGTACAGGACGACGATATCGAAGCGGCGCAGGTTGCCCTGGCGCAGGGCCAGCTTGGAGATCAGGACGCGCTCCTGGTCGCGCAGCCGCGGCCTCATGGAGTCGCCCTCGACTTTGAACGCCGAAACGACGTAGTTGATGAGGAAGAAAGAGATCAGGGCCGCCAGCAGGACGTCGATGACCACGTACTTGAGGAAATGCGTGAGCCTGGATTCTGCCATGATGGGCGCATTCTATGCCGAAAGCTCCGGGCAAGTCAAGCGCGCCTCCGGGAATCGATCACCGGTAGTGTTCACGCCGTCGTACAGCTTATCCGCTTTGGATGGCGGCCTGGGCGCGGATCAGGTCGTGGATCGTGACGATGCCCTTGACGGCCTTCGTTTCCCTGTCCACGACGACCAGCACATAGGCGGAGGACTCGAGAAATTTCTTGCCAATCTCGCGCACCGTCTGCTCGGGATAGCAAAAGGCAGCCTTCAGGACCTCGGGAGGGCTGCTGCCGAGCACGGCCTTCTCCATCGCCTGCCGGGTCACAATGCCCTTGACCTTGCCCTTCTCCAGAAGCGGAAAGCTGTTAAAGGGAAAGCGGTCCAGCTTCTCGCGCATCTCGTCCCCGCCGAGGCTGCCCAGCATGACCGGCGCCGGGTTGGCGATGGCCGCCACCGGCAGGTTCTGCCAGCCCTGCAAATCGACCGGTGGATGGATCTTGTGCAGCTCGTGGCCGTCCTGTACCAGCAGGGCATCGTAGAAATTGAGCTTGCCGGCGAAGCGCGCCGCCCCCTGGCTGATGATCGTGCCCAGCAGCAGGCTGGGCACCAGGGTGAACTGGTGCGTCATTTCGAAGACGATCAGCATCGAGGTCAGCGGCGCCCGGACGGCTGCCCCCAGGCAGGCGCTCATGCCAACCACTGCCAGTACGATCTGATCGGCGGGGGTGAGGGGAATCCATAACCGCGCCAGCCCACCCAGGAAATAACCGGCCATGCCGCCGACGAACAGCAGGGGGGCGAAGATGCCGCCGCAGCCGCCGCAGCTGTAGCCGATGATCATGGCCAGCAGCTTGGCCACGACCATGACGCCGGCGACCTTCCATTCGAAGTGATTGCCCAGGGCGCTGGAAAGATCCTGGTAGCCCAGCCCGAAGACGCCGATCTTGCCGACGGCAAGGAACACCGCGCAGCCGATGACCCAGGTCAGCAGGCCGCCCAGGACGGGCAGCAGCCAGGCGGGGATGCGCTTCTGCTTGCGCAGGCGCAGGCGCCAGCGCAGGGTAGCGCGCTGAAAGACGACGCCAGCCAGGGCGGCGGCCAGGGCGACCAGGGGAACGATCAGGTAATGAAGCCAGGAAATGTTCTCGATGGGAGGAAGGGAGAATGCCGGCTGGCGGCCGATCAGAGCGTAGACCACGAAGGCGCCGATCACCGAGGAGAGAACGACACGGCCGAGATAGCGGTTGTTCAAATCGCCGACGATCTCCTCGATTACGAACGTGATAGCGGCGAGCGGGGCGTTGAAGGCAGCGGCCAGCCCGGCCGAGGCGCCGATGACCGCTGCGCCCCTCCTTCCCCGCAGTGGCGTGCCGAACATGGCATCGGCATTGGCGGCGACGCCGCTGCCGATGAACACCGAGGGCCCCTCGCGGCCGAGGCTGTTGCCGCCGCCGATGCTTAATACGCCGGCCACGAATTTCACCAGGACCGGCCGGATCTTCATGCAGCCCAGATCTTTCCAGTAAGCCGATTTGACCTGGGGGATGCCGCTGCCGGCCGCCTCGGGGCTGAACACGTTGAGCAGGAAGCCCACGGCAGCGGAGGTGACGACGATGGTCAGCAGGCTGGAAATGATGAAGGCCCGCGGCGAGCCTGCGGCAAAGCTCAGGAAGGTCCGCGAATATACAAGGTTGACCATCCACATGAACAGGACGGAGGAGAGCCCGGCCAGCAGGCCAAGCGTTCCCGTCTGGATGGCCATGCCGATATTGTCGGGAATTTTTCTGGGAAAATGGCCGCTGATGAACTTCTTCGCTGCTTCCTTCAATGAACCTGCCCTTGTTTAGCAAATTTCGCGGGATAAAGGATCGCTTCTCGCGTTGAGTGGAATTGATTATACCTAAAAATCCCCGTCATGCCAAACGGCGGCCGGGCCGGAGCAGGTTTTTCCGAACCCTCTTTGCTCCGTGGGACCGACGACCCCTGCGGAACTCTTGACCGACGAACGTTTTCGGCTTATAATATTTATCTTGGGCGATTAACTCAGCGGCTAGAGTATTACCTTCACACGGTAGGAGTCGCAGGTTCGAATCCTGCATCGCCCATTGTTTCAACCATGAAGCCATCGTCGTCATGAAAAAAGTCATCCTGACGCACCGCTATTGCGACGAGGCCGTTGAGCGCCTGCGGCGCGAATTCGACGTGGCCATCGCCGGGGAAGGGGACGACCTGCCCGCCTTTCTCCGGCGCCATGCCGACGCCGAGGGACTGATCTGCTTCCTTTCCGACCCGATCGATGGCGCCATGATCGGCGGCATGGACAAGCTGAAAGTCATTGCCAACTACGCCGTCGGCTACAACAATATCGACGTCGCCTGCGCCTTGGCGCGCAAGGTCATGGTCACCCACACGCCCGACATCCTCACCCAGGCCACCGCCGACCTGGCCATGGCCCTCCTCCTCGCCGTCTCGCGGCGCGTGGCCGAGGGAGACGCCTTCGTCCGCTCCGGCCGCTTCAGCGGCTGGCAAGCCGGCCTGCTGCTGGGCAAGGAGCTGAATGGGGCCATCCTGGGCATTGTGGGCATGGGGCGCATCGGC
>JAQUQF010000019.1 GCA_028749105.1 Acidobacteriota bacterium
GCCGGGGGTGAACAGCAGGCCCAGCGCTCCCAGCGGCCCGCGGCGGCTGACCAGGCCGTAGACCAGCAGCCCGATGAGCACCGCCGGCACGGCCATGGCGGTATTGACCAGCCCGACCACGAGGCGCTTGCCGCGAAATTCCTTGAGGGCCAGGAACAGGGCGGAAGGGATCGCCGCCAGGGAGGCCAGTGCCGTCGCTGCTCCGGAAACGGCCAGCGACAGGACAATGATCTCCAGGATCTCGCGCCCGGGCGGCAGCAGCAGCGCCGCCCCCTGGCGCAGGCCGTCCATGATGTAGCCCATGGCCCGGTTACCTCGCTCCCAGCGCCGTCTCAGCGAATGACATCGGGGAAAAAGAGGGGGGCGCCAAAGCGCTCCCTGCCAAAATCGCGGATGATGGCCTGGCCCGCGGCCGAGCGGATATACTCGGCGAAGCGCGTGGCCAGCTCGCCATGCAACCAGGAGAACTTCGCGGGGGAGACGACGATCACCGAATAGGGATTGAACAGCATCTCGTCTCCCTGGGCCAGGATCGCCAGCGCATCGGTCTCCTTGCGGTGGGCCAGCCAGGTGGCGCGGTCGACCAGGCAATAGGCCGACTTCTCGTTGGCAATGCGCAGGGTCGCCTCCATGCCCGAGCCGCTCTCCAGGTACCAGGAGCCGGATGGCTGCAGGCCCGCCGCCTGCCACAGCTTCAACTCCTTCTTGTGCGTGCCCGAGTCGTCGCCGCGGGAGGCGAAGGGAACGGCGGCGGCGGCGATTCTTTTGAAGGCCTCCGCCGCCTTCAAACCTTTGGTTTTGGCCGGGTCCTGCGGCGGGCCGACCAGCACGAAGTCGTTGTGCATCACGTCGAGGCGCTCCAGGCCGAAGCCCTCGGCGACGAACTTCTCCTCGGCCTCGCGATCGTGGACCAGCAGCACGTCGGCGTTGCCATCGCGGGCCAGGCGCATGGCCTGGCCCGTGCCCACGGCGATGACCTTGACCTGGCAGGCGAACTTTTTTTCAAAAGGCGGGATCAGGGCGTCAAAGAGGCCCGAGTCGAGCGTCGACGTGGTCGATGCCAAAGTCAGCGTCTTGCCGGCGGCAACCAGCGGCGGGGGCTGGAACATGGTCGACCCGGCAAAAAACAACAGGGCAAGTAAAAATTTCATGGCTGCCTCGCTATAACGGGGCTTCTTCACTTGATGCGCACCCGCTCGCCGCCCTTGTCCTCCGTCACCTGGCCGATCAGGAAATACTCCTCGCCCGCCTTGGCCAGCGCCGCCTCGACGCGGCTCAGCTTCCTGGGGTCAATGACCAGCACCATGCCGATGCCCATGTTGAACACGCGGTAGCGCTCGGCTTCGGAGACGCTGCCGGCCTGGACCAGGAAGGAGAACAGCGGCGGCACGGGCCAGGTCTTCTCGATGACCACGGCGGCATCCTGCGGCAGGATGCGCGGCACGTTCTCCAGCAGGCCGCCGCCGGTGATATGCGCCATGCCCTTGAGCAGCTTCTCGTCGAGCAGGGGCTTGACCGGCTTGAGGTAGGAACGGTGCCCGCGCAGCAGTTCCGCACCGATGGGCAACTCCAGCCCGCTCACCTTGCTGCTCACCTTCAGGTTGAGCTTCTCGAAGACGATGTGCCGCGCCAGGGAGTAGCCGTTGGTATGCAGGCCCGTCGACGGCAGGCCGATGAGCAGGTCGCCCCTGCGGATCGATTTGCCGTCCACGACGTCGGCCTTGGCGACGAGGCCGACGATGAAGCCGGCGATGTCGTATTCGCCCTCCTGGTAAAAGCCGGGCATCTCGGCGGTCTCGCCCCCCAGCAGCACCATCTCGTTGTCCAGGCATCCGTCGAGCACGCCGGAAACGACCTCGCCGACCACCTTGGGCTCGACGCGCCCGGAGGCCAGGTAATCGAGGAAGAACAGGGGGCGTGCCCCGTAGACCAGGATGTCGTTGACGCAGTGGTTGACCAGGTCGCGGCCGACCGTATTGTGCACGCCGGCCAGGAAGGCGACCTTGAGCTTGGTGCCGACGCCGTCGGCCGATGAGACCAGGATCGGGTTCTTGAGCGCGCCCTTGAGGGGGAAAAAGCCGCCGAACTTGCCGATCTCCTGGACGCCCATGCGCGCCACCATGGACTTGATGCGCTCGACCGCTTCGTTGCCGCGGTCGATGCTGACGCCGGCCTTCTCGTAGGCGCTTTTGGGCATGGATCTCCTCCTGGTGTTTGCAATCAGGAGAAATTCTATCACAATCAGCGCCCCGGCGCCAAGGCGCCTGCCGCCGGCGCTTGCCAGCGGCATGGCGAAGCATTACAATGCGGCTTGCGCGCGGGCCCCGCCCTCAGCGAGGGCGCAGACCGGCCCGGGGACGGAGGCGACATGAAGAGATCGCTGTTTTTTCTGGCTGTTCCATTCCTGGCGCCGATCAGCAAGATCCGTGACAAGGAAGGTCCGCCCCGGTGATTTTTATGCGGGCCGTTCCCTTCAGGAAAACGCTCGCCGGCGCCGGCGGCCTGCTGCTGCAGGTCATGCGCTCCGCCCTGTTCCGGCCGAGCTGCCGCCTCTGCGGCTGCGATCTCGTCTGCAGCGAGGAGCGGGTGATCTGCCGCGACTGCCGGAAAAAGATCGGGCCGGCGGCGGAGAACCAGTGCCAGGTCTGCGGCAAGTTCATCCCCGACGGCATGGCCGCCTGCGGCTCCTGCCTGCTGGATCCGCCCCCCTTCGAGCGCCACCGCTCGTACGCCGCCTACGAGGGAACGCTGCGCGAGGCCATCATCCTCTACAAGTTCGGGGAGATCGAGCCGCTGAAATACATGCTGGCCGACCTATACCGGGAGACCGTCGCGCGCGAGCTGCCGGGCGCCTATGATGCCGTCGTGCCGGTCCCAAGCGATCGCAGCCGGCATCGCGGCTTTCAACCGCTGCCCGCCGCGGGCAAGGTGCTGGCCCGGCGCCTGGGCATCCCGTTCCGCCCCGGCCTGCTGGTCAAGAAGAAAAGCACGCCGCCCCAGGTGGGCCTGACCCAGGCCCAGCGCCGGACCAACCTGGACGGCGCCTTCGCTCTTGGCCCCGGCGCCAAGGCGGCCGGGCTGCGCGTTCTGCTCATCGATGACGTGACCACCACCGGCACCACCATCCGCAAGTGCGCCGCCATCCTGAAGAAGGGCGGCGTTCGGGTGACGGCCCTGACCCTGGGCCAGGCGCGCCTTTAGGCCGCGCGCCGCCGCACGGTATTTAATGAAAATCATTGACTTTACAGTTTTTTTGCTTAATATTGGTTTTCATGGGAGGAAAAGCAATCATGAAAATCCAAAAAAGAATGACCGCCTTGTTCGTCGCCGTCAGTTTCCTCGTATTGCTGCTGGCTTCGGCCATGCCGCTGCGGGCCGACCGGTCGCCCGACCAGGCAGGGACGGCCATTACGAACCCGGAGCAGGGGCCCAACTTCATCGAAGAGGAGGGATCCGCCTCTTCCCCGGCCAAGAAGAAAAGCATCCTGCCCATCATCATCGGCGTGGTGGCCGTGGGCGCCATCGCCGCATTTCTCGTCCTGGTGGTTTTCAAGACCAAGTACGACATCACCGGCACCTGGGAATTCGCTTTCACTTCCACCTCGCCGGCGCACAGCTGGACCTGGACGATCGCCTTCAGCGGCGACGAGAAGAGCGGGAATTTCATCGATGAATTCAACGACACCGGCGCCTACAAGGTCGACGGCAAGAGTGTCACCATCTCCTACACGGATTGGGATATCCAGCTCACGGGCACATTCGACGGCAAGGACAAGATGACGGGGAGCGCCACTTTCAACGGCCTGACCATCGGCGGGCAGAACATCACCTCCGCCACCTGGATCGCCAACCGCACCTCCAAATCCGCGGCCAAACCCAGCACTCCTGTTGCGCAATCCTTCCCCGGCCGCAAGGCGAGGAAGGGCGATCGGTAAGCGGCGCAAGGCAGGGACCGGACTCAAGCGGGCGGGGCGTCCATCGCCCCGCCGCGATCAGTATTTCTCTCCGCGGGGAGAAATGTAGATCACTTCCCTTTCCAGAACAATCCCGGTGCGCGCGGCCACGCACTCCCTGATCTTCTCCTCCAGACGCCGCAGGTCGGCAAAGCTTCCCCGGCCGCGGTTGAGGAGGAAATTCGCATGCTCCTCGGCCACGGCCAGGTCGCCGCAGGTCGTTTTTTTCAGCCCGCATTCCTCGATGATTTTCCCGGCCGATGTTTTCACGCCGTTCAGCAGCGGGTTCTTGAAGAAGCAGCCGGCCGAGGCCAGGCGGTATGACGGGTGGCGCTTCAGCCGGTACTCCAAGTTCTCCCTGCTCTTTTTGGCGATGGATTTCCCTTCACAGGGATCAAAGCGCAAGTGCAGGGCCAGCACGGTCTGGCGGCCGAGCTTGAAGCGCGAATCCCGGTAGCGGAAGGCGAAGTACGAGGCATCCACCGCGCGCACGGCGCCAGCCTCATCGACGATGTCGGCCCCGAGCAACACGTCGGACATGGAGCGGCCGAACGCCCCGGCGTTGACCGCGGCCGCCCCCCCCAGCGTGCCGGGGATGCCCGAGAGGAACTCCAGCCCGCCGGCGCCGTTGGCGGCGCACCAGGCGAGGAACGGCTGGTTGCGCATCCCGCTTTCCACCTGGAGCACGCCATCTCCCAGGATGCGGGCCCCTACCTGGGAGGGAGCCGGAGCCAGCACCACGGCGGCCCGGGTCGGGTCATCGCCGAAGGCGATGTTGGATCCGCCGCCGATGACCACGAAGGGCAGCGGGCCCTCATGCCCGGCGCCGGGGGGGGCGGAGGCAAGCTCCGCCAAGACCCCGGCCATCTGCTCCGCAGAGGCGGGCGAAACGAGCATGCTGACCGTGCCGCCGATGCGGAAATAGAGGTGCGGGGCGATGGGGGCGTTCTCGCTGAAGGCGATCCGCCGCTCCCGCAGCCATTCGGCAAGGTGGGTGGACATCGTTACAAATGAAAACGGAACACGGGAACGACCTGCAGCGGATCGAGCACCTGGACAGCCGCTGCGCTCTCCCAGTCGCGGCCCTGGCTCCTGGCCCGCAGGCGAATGGTGTATGTCCCGGCCTGGAGCGGCACCCAGGCCAGGGTGGCCACCGGCCCACTGGCATCCATGCTTTTGCTGAACACCTGCCCCCCCGCCGCGTCGAGGATCACGCACTCCCAGGAAGGGTCGGGCAGGTTGTGGAAGCGCAGCGTGAAGCGCAGCGACCGGTCCAGCCAGCGGACCGGGGCGGGCTCGAGTTCGATTTCGGTCCCGAAGCGGCTGCCGATGCGCTGCAGGCGGCAGGTCTTTTCGTCTTGGGTCATGAAAAAAAGAGAGCCGCGGAAAACCAGCGGCGTGCCGACCGGGCGGCCGGCGATCTTGAAAGAGGTAACCTTCTGGAGCTTGGGATCGATGAAGCGGATCTCGCGGTTCAGCAGGACGGCGGCCAGGTGCACGCTCATGGGCAGCAGGTCAACGCTCATGGTGGACCCCAGCGCCTGCCACCAGAGGATCGTGCCGCGGCGGTTCACCTGCAGGACATTCTGGTCGCTCGGGCTGGCCACGATGGAAGCGGCGAAGGCGAGAGGCCGGCGTTTCAGCACCTGACCCAGTTTCAGTTCCCATTCCGCCCCGCCTCCGGACAGCGGGAACTTCACCAGGCTGCGATCGACGGACCCGTAATAGATGTTCCCGCCATCGTATAAAAAAGGGGAAGCGGCGGGCCGGGGCAGCGGCAGGGATTCAAAACGGCGGTTTTTCTTCCAGAAGATGAACAGGCGCTCTTTTCCCATGACCAGGATGTGCTCCGGGGAGAAGTGGCAATTGAAGAACTCCTTGTCCGCTTCCTGGGCGCGAAAAGCGTTGCCCGGAGTCTCCCAGAGGTGGACGACCGGCCGGCCGTCATCCAGGCGAACGAGGCCGTCAGGCCCGACGCCAAGGAGCCGTTCCGTGTCCAGGCGCAGGGACTCGAACTTCACTCCCCTAGCAGCCAGGTCATAGACGAGCAGCCGTTGGGAGGCCTGATCGCGGAGGAGCAGGAGGTCCCCCTGGAAAAAAGGAGGCGCCGTGACGGCGAAGGGGGCGGCAAAGACCTCGGCGGCGGCCTTCTTCTCGCCATCCCAGGCGATGATCCTGCCTGACTCATCAACCCAGCCGATGCCTCCCGCGCAGGGGAAAATGGCATCCCCGGCCAGGCGTCCCTCCCAGGAACAGACCTCTTCCTGGATGAGCGGCGGGCTGATCTCGGGAACCAGCTTCGGCCGCGCGTGGCGGCAGCCGCCGAGCAGCGCCAGCCCGGCCAGCAGCAGGATGACTTTTTGCTTCATAGAGGAAAAATCATAGGAGAAAGCGCGATTCCCATGCAAATAAAGGCGATTCGCGGAATGAGCAGCGTTTTCGCAGCGGTTTGGCCCAAAAACGGCCATTTTTCTACAAGAAAAAGCCGCCAGGTTTTCGCTTCAATCGTGGTTTGGTTTGCCATGTCGCAGCCATTATATGCCAGGGAGAAAGGCAAGGCAAGGGAGCGCCGGCCAACTTATAACAAAATAGTAATATTGTTATAAGTCAGAATTCCTGTGGAAAATCCAGGCCGCGAAGGCCAAAAAAGGCCTGCGGACAAGGGGGACGTCGGGTTGCACAAAAAAGGAGCGCGTAGGAGGCCCGTAGAGGCGCGATCTTTTCCCAGAAGGTGAAAATCCGGAATAAGAATGATGGTTTAGCCCGGGGCAATCTGGAGCGATAGGAGGGCCCCAGGGGGCATAAAACCCCTTGGCGATGATCCAATACGTTGACCTGGCATTTGGTCCTAATTTAAAGAAGATAAATTACGTTCCAATTTTGTCAAATAATCTCTATATAAATAAAAATCTGCAGTACATTTTTCGACGTCAATTATGGTATTATCTCTATTTAATAAAACCTTGAAGGGAGTTCTGGATATCCCCAATCCCTCCAATGTGATTTTTTTAGGATCATGAAGAACAGTAAATTCAATGTTCCTTTGTTGTGCAAATGAAAGTAGATCGTTTTTATCTGAACAAGTCCCAATAAGAAACATTTCCACATCAGTAGCACCGTATTTGCTATATATTTGATTCCAAAGACGGTATTCAGTTAAACAGCTTCCGCAATCGCTTTCAAGGTTAATCAAAATTACAATTTTCAATTTGATTTCATTTTTGTTTATCTGATATCTAGCAGTAATCAGGTCGTCTAATTTATGTAAAACAATTTTTCCCCCAATTATTGATTCGCCGTTTTGATTTATTGCAATAGATTTTTTTGCAAGATGTATCTGCCTCAAGCTATCTCGTCTAATCCTATATGTTTTGTAGAGATTGACCTGTTTAAGATAAATTAATTCTGAAATAAATATCAATATTATCAGAAAGAACAAGATGAATATCTTTTTCATTTTATTTTCCCAAGGTGTTTAGTAGAAACCAGATGTCTTTCACGATCCCTTTATTTAAATAAAAATATAGAATATTTATTAAAATTATTATTACTAACAAAATTGACAGTGAGAATACTATATTTCTATAATTATGGAGGATTATTTTTTTTATATTGCCCATGGTCTTAAAATGTCAAACTAGGGATAACATTTGACTTTGTGACTTTATCGGCATAAAGCATTTTAGTGGATCCTAATTAAATCTTAAAAGAAACTTTTTTAAATGAGGAAATGGCTCATAATAAATAATATAAATATATCCCTCATTATCAAAAGCGAAAGTTCTCATTAGATTAATCTTAAAATGGCTCGCCGGAATTGAAATCAACCAATCACCATCGGGATTAAAAATGTCAAAAAAATAGTCGTATTGGTCTTTATTATGCCTATTCATTGTAAAAATCAAATTAACGATCTTTCCATCGGGCATTACTTTAACGGCTCGACATCCACTTCTGGATTCCATGCAATTACATTGTTTATTCCATTTGGGAGGTTCATACGACTTGTTTTCCCGGGCAAATCTCCGGTAAAGTTTTCCATCAGTTGAATAGATTCTTGTATCATATGGGTAATGGAAGCTGTAAACAAGATTTCCATCTGGGGTCAAGGAAAGCGCGCCACTATTTCCCGTTTCTTCCACAACTGCTGCAATTTTCGCATTATTTGGGGAACAGAACTTTGCCAATAGTTTCCCATTATTATCATATTTGTAAATAAACGCTCCTCCATGTCTGGAGGACCAGTATCCTAAATATACGTTGCCCTTCGAATCAGCAGCAATTGATTGCGGATTATATAGAGTTCTAAAAGATTTAATATAATCTCCGCGGTCATTAAAAATCAACACAAGTGATGAACCATGATCAGCTATATAAATGTTCTCTTTGTTATCAACCGTAACAATCCATGGCCTTCTGAATTCACCCGGTCCTTCCCCCTTACCCTTACCTATATAACATAGAAATTTTCCGCTTTTTGAGTATTTTAGTACTCGCGCTGTTCTTGAATCTATAATTATTATATTACCATGATTAGAAACGGCAATATCTAGAATGTTTGCAAATGAATATCGCTCATCAATAAATGACTCTTCACCAATCGTCAAACATTCTTTGATGGATATTTGTTTGTTCTTCCATTTTGGTTCGGTTGACAAATTGATTTTAGTATCTGCCAGTAATTGCAACTGCAGCACAATAAAAATAATAATATTTACGATTTTAAGCATCCGCTACCTCAATAAAAGTTGGCTCTCACAATCGCCACCTTTTATTACTTAGTCACGATCACAAATGAAACAGAAGCCTCGGGATCCTCCATCACAGTTCGATGACGATGCACAGAGATAATTTCTCCATACGCCATCAAGACAGGGGTCACTTGGGGATGGTTCTGGACCACAATCTCCCACAGCTAACACTGTAGGGGTAATTGCAAACAGAATCACAACCACCAAAAACACAGTTCCTAATAAAACTTTTTTCATCGTTCCCTCCTTTTATCCATCTCTTTGTGAGAGCTAACTTCATGCGTCTCAAAAATCCACAGTATTCCAGTCCTTATTCTCCGAATCGCGAACGTAAACCCATAAAGGCCATGTCTTAAATGAAGTTTAATATTCATCTGATAATAAAATGATTATAAATTAAGACATTAATTGCAATAGCGAAAAATGTGATAAATAATGGCTCCGAAATGCTTATCATTAAAGGCTTTTTAGATATATAATGAATTTTGTGATATTTTTTATATTTCATGCGCGAATATCTTATATTTAATCCGAGATTTCCCATATGACTCTAGAGAAGCCATCCGATCCCTCCTCTTTTGATTGCATTCTCCCAAATTGGATTGTGTTTTTCAAAAACCCTAGTCCCGAACCGATCTTTTGAGGCACAACAAGCTTCGATGTGGATGATCAGTTGGGATTATACATTATGTGTCTCCGAGGCATATCTCAAAAATGAACTTAGGAAAAACAAGGATGGTGTGAGGCGTAATTACTTCTAACTGAAAAAATTGTAGGTTAGGATAAAACTGTCCCGGTAAAAACCGGATAAGAACCTTAGGAGATAATTTTTTTACACAACAGGTATAAAAAATTAATTGAAGGTTCTAAACAGCGCGCATTTTTGATCGGCCGTTTGCACGCATCGGAATCAGCTTAATCTCAAGACGGCAGTTAACCGCCCGGGCATATTTTTTGAGAGTGGTCAGGGACGGGGCATGCTTGCCGGCGGATTCAAGGCGGGAAACGGCGCTTTTGGTCGTTGCCATCAATTCAGCCACCCCTTCCTGGGTCAAGCCGGATTGGCAACGCGCGGCGATCATTTCCCGGATCACGGCATATTCTTCTTCCAGGTTTTCGTACGCGGCCTTGAAGCCTTTGCGCTTTTTAGCCTTGGTAAGAAACGCTTTATGGTCGTGGGGGACGGGTTTGTATTTGAGTTCAGCCATTCTTTACCTCCTTCATTCTTTTCCGGGCAGTCTTCAATTCCTGCTCCGGAGTGCTTTTTGTTTTCTTGACGAACGCATGCAGGATCACGATGCGTTGTTTTATCAGAAAACAGTAAAACGCCCGGCCAATACCTTCTTTCCCCTTCAGCCTCAACTCGAAAAGCCCACTGCCCAGGGTGCGCGAATGGGGCAAGCGCAGATTCGGCCCGAATTCAGCCAGCAGTTCCACAAGTCGCGCATAGTCGGCCAGAATGCCAACAGGCCAGTTTTCAATTTCGGCTTTAACGCGCGGATGAAAATAGGTAATGGCATAGTTCATCAAACCATAGTTAGCATATTTGCTAACATTTGTCAACATTCAGTTATCTTACTGCCGAATCTATCCATAGCAAGGAAAGCGCGACGGCCGTCAATTCCGCCAGGAGCGGGAGATTGACAATGCCCAGTCCCTTTCCTAAAATGCGGCTTGCGAGAAGCGAGGTGGACATGAACAAGAAATCAATCACCGCCATAACGATGCTGGCCCTGCTCCTGCTGGCCGGCGTTCCGCGCGCCGGATGCGGCTGCACGACCGCGGTTGTCGGCCCCGCCGCCGGCCAGGATGGACGCCCCATGCTCTGGAAGAACCGCGACACCGATTTTCTCAACAACAAAGTCCTCTTTGTCCGCGAATCCCCCTTCTCGTACCTGGCGCTGGTCAACGCCGGAGATCGTTCGGGACGCTGGGTATATGCCGGGCTGAATGCAGCCGGGTTCGCCATTTTCAACTCCGTGGCCTACAACCTGCCTGAAAACAGCGGCGAGATGAAGGACCTGGAGGGGGCGATCATGGCCGACGCGCTGCGCACCTGCGCCAGCGTCGCTGACTTCGAGGCGTACCTCAAGGCCAGCCTGGGGCCCAGCTTGGGCAGCCTGGCCAATTTTGGCGTGATTGACGCCCAGGGCGGATCGGCCCTGTTCGAGGTCTCCAACCATGAATACAAAAAGTTCCTGCCCGGCGATTTTCCGGAGAAATACATCGTCAACACCAACTTCGCCCGCAGCGGCAAGGAGGGGAGCGGCGCCGGCTACCTGCGTTTTGAGCGGGCCAGCCGGCTTTTTCGCTCCCTGCCGGCCGGCGGCATCTCCCCGCGCTCGCTGCTGACCCAGCTCAGCCGCGACACGGGCCATGCCCTGGTCGAACAGCCTTCCCATCCGCAATTCAAAACCTTCACCGGCAAGCGCCCCTTCTGGTTGTGCGGCCGCGACACCATCGACCGCTGCAGCACCTCGGCCGCCGTGGTGATTGCCGGCCGCAAACCGGAAGCGGTGCACTCGCTGGCCACCCTATGGGTGCAGCTGGGGGAACCGCTGTTCACCATCGCCGTGCCTCTCTGGGTCGAAGCGGGGACGGTGCCGGAAGCGCTCTGGCAGAATGCGACGGCGCCCATCCTCGTCGAGGCCCAGCGACTGCAGAAACTGGCCCGCCCTTATCCCGAGGGCGACCGCCGCGAGTATCTTGATACGACCCGCCTGGACAACCGCGAGAAGACGGGTTTTTTACCCAGGCTTTTGCAAGCCGAGGATGAGATCTATAGCCTGACCATGGAGTTTCTGAAGGCCCAGCATACGGCGGCCGAACTGGCCGCATTCCAGGATCAGATGACCCGGAAAGCTCTCGCCGTTCTGCAGGCGGCTCACTGAGCGGCGGGCTTGCTTCTGCGGCCACGGCGCCGGCGCGGCCTTCCTGCCGCGGCGGGTTGGCCGGGAAAGGCTCCCTGGTAAAGAGTTTCGAACGATTCCCCCTCCGCCGGCGCGCGCCTCTGCGTGACGATGAAGCAGAGCCGCGAGGCAAGCGCGTATTGCGGCCGCTGGCGAACCGACCAGCGCATACGCCCGTCTTGCAGCGCCCGCGCCAACCGCGCGGCCAGGGTCAGCAAGTCGATGACCTGGGCGCGCATTCCCTTGGGCAGCGCCACGGCCATCCCGGCGCCCAGGAAGGCTTTCTTGAGGAGCGGGAAGGGGTCCGCTCCGCTCGTGCCGATCTGCGGGGCGGCCCAGGGCCAGAACAGGAGGCAGGCCGTTTCCTCCAGGGAGACATCGCCTCCCTCCCGCCCCGCCTGGGCGGGGGCCCGCATCTTTTCACGGTCCGCGATCTCCAGCAGGGCGGCAAGCTCGGCGGCGAGCGCCGGGTCGGACTCATAGGCCTCGCCGATGCGGCCGAGCAGCAGGCGCAGGACGCCGTACTCCCCGAGCAGGGAGACGACGGCCCGCGTCTGCGGGCCCAGCAAGTCCTTGGAGAATTCCTCGTACAGGCGGGCTTCCGAGCACCCGCAGAGCAGGTCCCGCTGCTCGCGAATGGCGGCGCCGATATCGGCATCAATGGCGAACCCCAGCCGCGCCGCATAGCGGATGACGCGCCAGATGCGCACCGGGTCTTCGCCGAAGCGGACGCCGGCATCGCCGATCATGCGGATGCGGCCCTGGCGCAGGTCGGCCACGCCGCCGACATGGTCGATGACCGTCGCCGTGGCGGGATCGTAAAACAGGGCGTTGACCGTGATGTCGCGGCGCCAGGCGTCTTCCTCGGGGGTGCCGAAGGCATATGCCGGTGCGCTTTCTCCAGGGCCGGCGCCTTCGGCAACCGGCCCGGGATCCCTGCGGAAGGTCGCCACCTCGATGGTCTTGCCGCCGCGGAAGCGGATATGGGCCAGCCGGAAGCGGCGGCCGATGATGAAGGCGTTGGCGAAATATTTGCGGATCTGGTTCGGCCGGGCGTCGGTGGCGATGTCGAAGTCCTTGGGCGTCCTCCCCAGCAGCATGTCGCGCACCGCCCCGCCGGTCAGGTAGGCGGTGAAGCCGAGGCGCTGGAGGCGGAACAGGATCTTGAGGGCGTCGGGATCGATGTCGCGCCGCGAGATCGTGTGCTCGGAACGGGGCAGGATGACGGGTCCGGCGCTCCCGGCGTGGACGTTTCCCGTTCCCTCGATCATCGCCACGCTCAGTAGACGACCAGGCTGGCGTAGCCGACCACTTCGTCCGTGTCGCCCGACACCTCGCCGGAATGGGTGTAGCAAACCAGTTCCGCCCGGCCGGCACCGGCACGGCGCGCGGCATGCAGCATGATCACCGTTGGCGCCACGCCGCACATGGAGATGCGCTGGTCGCGGACGACGCGGTAGAGCCCCTCGGCGTCGAGCTGCAGCATGCGCTCGATGGCCATGAAGTCAAGCTCCCTGGCCCGCGCTGCCGCGATGTA
>JAQUQF010000020.1 GCA_028749105.1 Acidobacteriota bacterium
GGCAAGGCCTGCGACATGTCGATCGTCAGGAAATTCATAGCCTATAAGAATAAAAATAAAAAATAAGGAGCTATATGATGGAAAAACTGGACAAAAAAGCGTTCCTGGAGAAGATTTTCGATTTCGAGAAGGAGAAGGTGTGGAAATACCGCGGCACGCTGCCCGCCATCATCGACTTCTACGCCGACTGGTGCGGTCCCTGCAAGATGGTCACTCCCATCCTGGAAAAGGTCGCAGCGGAGTATGAGGGGAAGCTGAACGTCTACAAGGTCGACACCGACAAGGAGCAGGAACTGGCCGGCGCCTTCGGCATTCAGAGCATTCCCAGCCTGCTGTTCATCCCGGCCAGCGGCGAACCGCAGATGGCCCGCGGCGCCATGGACCGCCAGGGTTTCGACAAGGTGATTGCCGAGGTGCTGGGAGTCAAGAAGGACGAGGCGAAGAAGACTCAGGAATAGGTTCTGTAGGGGCGGACCTCCGTGTCCGCCCTTTATTTTAATATGAATGAAAAATGGGCAGGCACGCCCGTCGAAGCTCCGGCGGGCCTGCCCCTACGGATCCCGATCCGCGAATTGACCCCGGTTTACTAATCCGTCTGTTTGTGTTATTTTCCGCCCATGGACGGCAACAAGAACCTGCAGGTCGAGCAGGCCCTGAAGGACCTGTTCCAGCTGCGCAACGACGTCGAGACCGAGCTGCGCCTGATCCGCCTCGAACCCTTCAGCGGCGAATTCGTCGATTTTCCCCCCAGGCTGGCGCCGGAGATCGCCGCCATCTACAAGCGGCGCGGCATCGAACGCCTCTTCTCGCACCAGGCCGAGGCGCTGGACAATGTCCTGCAGGGGCGGCACACGGTGGTGGCGACGCCGACCGCCTCGGGCAAGACGCTGATCTACAACGCCGCCGCCCTCGACGCCCTGCAGCGCGACCCCCAGGCCAAGTCGCTCTACCTCTTCCCGACCAAGGCCCTCTCCCAGGACCAGCTGGCCGAGCTCTTTGACCTGAACAAGGCTCTCGGCGATAGGCTGGGCCTCTACACCTACGACGGCGACACGCCGACCAGCATGCGCCAGGCCATCCGCAAGCAGGCGCAGATCGTGATCACCAACCCCTACATGCTGCACTCGGGCATCCTGCCGCACCACACCAAGTGGGCCAGCCTGTTCGAGAACCTGAAGTACGTGGTCATCGACGAGCTGCACTACTACACCGGCGTCTTCGGCTCGCACGTGGCCAACGTCATGCGCCGCCTGAAGCGCGTCTGCGCCTTCTACGGCACGAAGCCGGTCTTCATCATGAGCTCGGCCACCATCGCCAACCCGGCCGAGCTGGCCGCCAAGCTGATCGAGGAGGAGGTGGCGCTGGTCGACCGCAACGGCGCCCCGCGCGGGGCCAAGTTCCTGGTCTTCTTCAACCCGCCCGTGGTCAACCGGCAGCTGGGCATCCGCCGCTCCTACGTCTCCATGACGCGCGAGATCGCCGGCATCCTGCTCAAGCACGGCCTGCAGGTGATCACCTTCGCCAACTCGCGGCTGATCACCGAGATCCTGGTCAAGTACCTGAAGAACGACTTCGAGAAGACGGTGCGGGACCGCGACACGGTGCGCGGCTACCGCGGCGGCTACCTGCCCAAGCTGCGGCGCGAGATCGAGAAGGGGCTGCGCGACGGCAAGATACGGGCCGTGGTTGCGACCAACGCCCTCGAGCTGGGCATTGACATCGGCTCGCTCGACGCCGCCGTCCTCGCCTCCTACCCGGGGTCGATCTCCTCGACCTGGCAGCGCCTCGGCCGCGCCGGCCGCCGCGGCAGCCAGTCGCTGGGCGTGCTGGTCGCCTCCTCCATGCCCATCGACCAGTATATCGTCAGCCACCCCGAGTATTTTTCCGGCCAGGCGCCGGAAGTGGGGCGCATCAACGCCGACAACCTGACCCTGCTCGTCGACCACGTCAAGTGCGCCGCATTCGAGCTGCCGTTCGCCAAGGGCGACCGCTTCGGCGCGGAGAACCTGGAGGAGATCCTGGCCTACCTGGCCGAGCACGGCGTGCTGCTGGCCAAGGACGGCAAGTGGTTCTGGACCGAGGAGGGCTATCCGGCCGACGCCGTCAGCCTGAACCGCGTCACCTCCGACAACTTCGTGGTCGTCGACCGCACCGCGGGGGAGCGGGTGATCGCCGAGGTCGGCTTCAGCGACGCCCTGGAAACGCTGCACCCCAAAGCCATCTACATCCTGGAGGGGGAGCAGTACGTGGTCGAGGAGCTGGACTACGAGAACCGCAAGGCCTTCCTGACCCGCTCCAACGCCGACTACTACACCGACTCCATCACCTACACCAAGATCAAGGTGCTCGACATATTCGACGAGACCCGCAAAAAAAACATGAATTTTTCCTACGGCGACGTCCACGTCTTCTCTCAGGTGGTGGGCTTCAAGAAGCTGAAGTTCTTCACCATGGAGAACGTCGGCGCCGGCGAGCTGCAGCTGCCGCAGCAGGAGATGCACACCACCGGCTTCTGGCTGACCGTGAAGAACGAGGTGCTGCAAAGCCTTGATTTCTCCAACGAGGAGAAGATCGAGGCGGTGGCGGGCATCGCCTACCTGATGAAGCAGATCAGCCCGGTCATCCTGCTCTGCGACATGCGCGACGTCGGGGTGGCCATCGAGGACAACCTGACCAAAGACCCGCTCCATCCCGGAGCGCTGAAGGGCATGCTGCGCGGCCAGGTCGACATGGCCTTCGCCGACCGCTTCGAGCCCAACATCTTCATATTCGACAAGTACCCGGGCGGCGTCGGTTTCTCCGAGACCCTCTACGAGAAGGGGAGCGTGCTGCTGGCGAAGGCGCTGGAGGTCATCGAGAACTGCCCCTGCCCGAGCGGCTGCCCCTCCTGCGTCTCGCCGGCCATCCGCGCCGGGGGCAACCACAAGGCCGCGGCGCGCTTCCTCCTCAAGCTGCTGCTGGAGCGGCTGGACAATAGACGGCAATCCGGATAGTGTTCTGAATCAATTTCGCGGGCCAATGCGTGCGCTTGCAATTTTAATTTCATTTTTATAAAATTGTAGAGAATTCAAGGAGGAGACATGAAAAAAGCACTGATATTGTTGTGCGGATTGCTGCTGGTTTCCGCGGCCCACGGAGCGGGCAGCCAGATGAATTTCGGGCTCAATTTCGGCATCATGACCCCCGATAACTTCAAGTTCGATCCGATCATGTGGACCGTCGGCGCGGAACTGGACTTCCAATTGAACGATTTCGTGATGCTCAGCCCCGAGGTGACGCTGGTCGGCTACCAGTTCAAATTCAAGGAATTCGTCCTCTATCCGGGTATTGTCCTTAATTTCACTCCCGGCAGTTTCTTTATTGGCGGCGGCCTGGTCAAAGGATTCCTGATCCCCAGCGATGTCAATGCATCGTCCGACGTTGCCCTGAAGCTGAATGCCGGCCTGATGTCCAGGAACACCAAGCTTACCGTCTACCTGATCAGCGATTTTAATCCTATTTTCAAAAACATGCTGATCGGCGCATCGCTGGGATTCCGGTTCTGAGGAGTCACTCCGCCTGGTTCGATGAGTCATTGACTTTTTGTTTTTTCCTTTATAAAATCGCTTGGTTTTTAAAAGGAGGGATCATGAAGCGAAATCTTATAATGCTGGTGTCGCTGCTGCTGGTTTTCGGTGGCGTCCTGCTGGCCAAGGATGAGGTCATCCTCAAAGTCAAGGTACAGTCGGCCAACGTCCGCGCCGATGCCGACGCCGCAGCGCCCGTCATCGCCAAAGTGAATTCCGGCACGCTGCTGGAAGCTTCCGGCCGTGATGGGGCCTGGTACGAAGTCACGGTCAGCAACCAGGCCGGCAAGGAAGTCACGGGTTATATCCATAACAGCGTGGTCACTGTCGTCAATGGCGGCGACCAGAATGAGGAAGTGGCGTCCCGCCCGGTTCCCGCCGCCCGGCGGCAAGCCACGAACTACCGCAAAGCCAAGGAATTCGCCGCCGGCGGCCTGAAGCTGATGGGCGGTCTGTCCATGGGCAACCTGAATTTTTCCGATGAGATCAGTGCCGAGGCCAAGAAAACCTCCAAGATGGGCTTCATGGGCGGAATGGGATTCGAGAGCGGCGGCCGGTTGGCTTTTGAATTGGACCTGCTCTACAGCCCGGGCGGCGCCGTCTTCAAGGATGCCGTGGATTCCGAGAATAAGGAGCGGATCACGTTCTCCGGCAATGCAATCACCTTGCCGATCCTGCTCAAAGTGCGCTTCCTGCCCGGGACGACTCCATACATCCTGGCCGGCGGCGAGATCGGCTATGTCTTGAGCCAGAAGGTCACCATTACGGACGCTGCCGGGAACGATACGGAAGAGGATGTCACTGACAACATCAACCGCCTCTTGTATGGCATTGTTTTCGGCGGCGGGGCCGAGATGAAGACCGGCGGCTTGAATCTGCTGCTTGAGGTGCGCTATCGCCTCGGTCTCTCCAATTTGCTCAAGGATGCCCAATCCGGCCAGTACGTCAAGGCCACAGCCCTGTCGTTCCTGTTGGGGGTCAAGTTTTAAGCTAGGTACTGCAAGGTAAGCTTACAGATCGAAAGACACGCCTGCGGCAAGGAATGTTCCCTGCGACAGGCCGGTTTCGATGAATATCCGGCTCGATCTTCCCAGCCGGTAGTTTAGGGCGGCCCCAAGGGCAGGCGTCATGCTCCAGGCGGGAATGTCATCGTTCTCTTCCCTGAGCTTGTCCAGGGTCATGTCTTCGCTGCGCTGCAACGCGGCGCTGCCGAGGATCGAGTCGACGCGGGCAGTGAAGGGCAGGTGCAGGTCGCCGCTGAAGCGCAGCAACGCCAGTCCCAGCGAGGCATGCACCGCGGTCCGGCCGCGTTGAAATACCCGCCAGCGACCCTGCGCCCCAAGCATGTATGTCCGCAGGTCGATGCGGCCTTCGCCGCTGGTCGTAACCGTGGCCACAGGGATTCCCTGGTAGTAAATATTCTGTATGTCCTGCAGAGAGAAGGGGAGTTTGAAATTCAGATAGCTGGCCGAAAGGCCTATGGCGAACCGGCCTGCGGCCAGCCGCCGCCAGACGCCGGCGCTGATTGAGACCCCATGTGAACTCATGTCGACCTTGGGCTCATAGCCGACCACGGTAAAGTCGCCGAGCAGGGGCGAGAGCCATTCGCGGACCTCTTCAGCAACGACCCTTTCGGCCAGGCGCTCGACCGGCGAAGTCAGCGGTTGCAGCGTCCATGGGCCCAAGGCGATCTGCCATTCCCAGCCGACTGCGGCCAGGGGCAGGGCAGCCAGCAGGAGAATTAGCCGAAATCCTGTTTTTTTCATTCGGGATAATAATACTGCAAAAAAGTGGTGTTGGGATGAAATTAATGAGAAATCGGTTGACAGGCAGCAAAAATGATATTATATTAACCGTATGGTTAAACTAAACGGTTGGTCAAATGGATGAAAAGGGCGTATCCAGCAAGGGGGCCATTCTGGCTGCTGCCCGCAAGGAATTCGCCGCTCGCGGCTTCTCTGGAGCGCGGGTGGAGGCCATCGCCCGCGCCGCCGGCTGCAACAAGGCCATGCTCTTCTATTATTTTTCCAGCAAGGAGAACCTGTACCGCTCCGTCCTGGCGCAGGCCCTCGGTGAGATCTTCGCCGAGATCGGCGGCGTGGTCAACGAGCGGCTGACGCCCCGGAGTTTCTTGGAGCGCTTTCCCGAGATCTATATTCGTTTTCTCGCCCGCAACCCCGACCTGCCGCGCATCCTCGTTTTCGACTTGATCCACAATCCTGAAAACATATCCCGGACCGTGGGGCAGATTTTTCGCGAGAATGCCAGCTTCAACCCCCAGCTGCTGCTGGGCATGATCCGCACCTGGCACGACCAGGGGCTGATTTCCGAGGGGGATCCCATGCATTTCATTCTGAACGTGATCTCCCTCTCGATATTCTCGTTTGTCGGCCGGCCGATGGTCGAGGCGATCTCGGGCCTCAAGGCCGGCGAAGATGAAGAGTTCTATCGCGCGCGCATCCAGAGCGTGGTCCATACTCTTACAAAGGGGATGCTGAAATGAAAAAACTGCTGTGCTTCTTGCTTCTGGCCGGGGCGGCACTGTCGCTGCCGGCCAAGAAGACCCTGGCGCAGGCTGTGGCCAGCGCCTGGGCCATCGATCCGGCGCTAGACAGCCAGAAGTTGGAGGAAGAGGCCGCGGCCATCGCCGGCGAAACGGCACTGCGGCAAAAGTATTTTTCCGTCCAGTTCGGCGGCGGCTATCGCTACAGCTCGGACAAGGTGCAGGTGCGCGCGTCCGACTTTCCCTTTTCCCTGGGGACCTCCGTTCCGCCGGGAACGATCCTCCTCTCGGCCCCCAGCGACAGCGTCGACCTGAAGCTCTCGCTGCTGCAGCCCCTTTACAGCGGCGGCCTGCTGAGCAACGCCGTGAAGATGGAGGCGGCGCGCGGCGCTGCTGAAAAGGACCTGACGCGCCTGAAGCGCATCGAGCTGGCCGGCCGGGTCAAGGCCTCGTTCTTTACCCATCTGCTCTACAGCCGCAAGCGCGACGCGCTGAATTTTCTCCTCGCCCGCCTGGACCTGCACCTGCAAAAAGTGACGAACCTCTACGCCGAGCAGCTGGTGAAGCGCTCGGACCTGCTCGAGACGCGGGCCAGGGCCGACGAAGCGCGGCTGAGCCTGCAGGACATCGAGCAGCTGATCGCCTCCGAGGCCGTCCAGTTCAAGAGCCTCAGCGGCATAAACCCCCAGGAGATCGATTTCCAACCCGGAGCCGAGACGGCGGACTTTGCCGCGTCCTGGGAGCAGCTTCTCGCCGGTCACCCGCTGCTGCGCTCGCTGGACGAAAGGGCGCGCCTGGTGCGCCTGCAGCGGCGATCGGTCGCCGCCGCCTACCTGCCGCAGGCCAGCGCCTTCGCCGAGATGCACTATGGCCGCCCGGGGCAGAATTTTTTCATGAACCGCTGGACCTTCTATCTCCAGGGGGGAGTCAGCGTCTCGCTGCCGGTTTTCAACTGGAACAGGCGCAGCCGCGACCTGGAGCTGGTTGACATCGCCGGGCGCAAGCTGGAGAACCAGCGCGCCGCCTTCCTGCGCGAGAGCGAGAAGAGCCTGCGCCAGCTCTACCTGAACATGGAGAACATCGGCAGGAAACTCGTCCTGCTGGAGGGCCTGGCGGACAACGCCGCCGAGGATGTCCGCCTGAAGGAACAGCTGTACGAGGAGAACCAGATTGACCATACCGACCTGCTGGCGGCCATGAGCAGCCAGGAGCGCTACCTGGCCGAGCACGGGGAAGCGCTGGCGCAGATCGAGATGCTGAAGGCCGCGATCGACACCCTGGTCGGCCGGACTGAGGAGGAATGATGAAAAAGACGGCGCTGATCGTTTTGTGGATATTCCTGCTCTACGCCTGCGGCAAGAATGAACGGGAGATCCGTGCTCCCGGCGTTGTCGACGGCGAGATCGCCAGTGTCAAGGCCCTGGCGGCGGGAACCCTGGAGAACCTGCTGGTGCGCGAGGGCCAGGCCGTCAGCCAGGGCGACCTGATCGCCGAGATCAACCGCGACAAGGTGCGCAACGGCATG
The DNA here is from genome assembly GCA_028749105.1 of Acidobacteriota bacterium. Lineage (GTDB taxonomy): Bacteria > Acidobacteriota > Aminicenantia > UBA2199 > UBA2199 > UBA2199. The sequence continues at coordinate 7,595 of JAQUQF010000020.1, forward strand.
GCGGAGCTCGACCTGGCCGTGAAGGACATCGCCAACAGCGAGGCGCGCATCCGCGAGAAACGGCAGCTGCTGGCGGCCAACCTCGGCTACTGGCAAAAGCAGGTGCAGCGCTTCGAGCGCCTGCAGCGCAACCAGTCGATATCCGGCGAGCAGCTGGAGAAGTCGCGCCTGCAGCTGCAGGACGCCCGCACGTCGCTCTTCGAGCTGGAGCGCTCCCTGGACGCGCTCGAGATTCAGAAGCAGCGCGTCGCCAACCAGCGCCGGGCGCTGGAACTGGCCGAGAAGGACCTGCTGCTGAAGTCGCCGGTATCCGGCGTGGTGCTGGAGACCTTCATCGGCCGGGGCGAGACCGTCCTGCCCGGCGCCGCCCTGGCCGATATCCTCGACCTCTCCAGCCTGTTCGTCGACGTGTTCATCGAGGAGAGGGAGATCGCGGGGCTGACGCTGGGCCAGAAGGCCGCTATCGTCGTCGACGGCCTGGAGGGCCGGACCTTCAGCGGGCGCATCGCCGCCTTCGGCCGCAAGGCGGAGTTCTCCCCCAAGTACATCGTCGCCGAGAAGGAGCGCCAGGCGCTGCTCTACCAGGTGAAGGTCCGGCTCGAGGGCGACCTGGACGCCTTCAAGGTCGGCCAGCCGGTCACCGTCGTGTTCGCCAAGTAGGGGAGGACGATGATCCGCCTGGAACGCGTGTCCAAGACATTCGGGGCCATCCGCGCCGTGGATGACGTTTCGCTGGACATCCCGCGCGGCGCCATCACCATACTGACCGGCGCCGACGGCGCCGGCAAGTCGACCATTTTCAAGATGCTGGTCGGCCTGGTCAAGAAGGATGCCGGCGCTGTCCGGCTCAACGGCGAGGACATCGGCGACGACTATTCCCGGGTCACCTCCATCTGCGGCTACATGCCTGAAAAATTTTCTCTCTACGCCGACCTGAGCGTCGAGGAAAACTTGAATTTCTTCGCCGCCATCCAGCAGGTGCCCGTCCCGCGGCGCGAGGAGCTGAAAAAGCGCCTGTTGGAAAAGACCGGCATGGCGCCTTTCCGCAAGCGGCGCGCCGGAGCGCTTTCCGGCGGCATGAAGCAGAAACTGGCCCTCTCCACCATCCTGCTCTCCTCCCCGGAGCTGATCATCCTCGACGAGCCGACCACCGGCGTCGATCCCCTGTCGCGCATCGAATTTTTCGCCATCATCGAAGACTTGAAGAACGAAGGCAAGACCATCGTCATGTCGACCCCTTACCTCGACGAGGCTGAAAAAGGGGACCATATCGTCTTCATGAAGAACGGCCGGGTCATGCTCCAGGACGCCCTGGCCTCTTTGCGCGCCTCCTTCCCGGCCCGCCTCTTCCGCATCCTGCCCAAGGGCAACATCTTCGCCGCCATGCGCGCCGCCGCCGCCGTCCCCGGCCTGGAAGCGTCCGCCTACATGCGCGGGAAATTCATCAAGTACCTGCAGACTGGGGGCGAAAACCTCGGGCACCTCATTCCGCACCTGGAGATGGTCGAGGAAAAGCCAAGCCTGGAAGACATGTACATCTATTACGAGAGAAGGCAATGAACGCCGCCGCCCCGGCCATCGCGGTCCGCGATCTGAGCAAGAACTTCGGCCGTTTCCAGGCCGTGAAAGGGATCTCCTTTGACGTAGCTCCGGGCGAGATCGTCGGCTTCCTGGGGCCCAACGGCGCCGGCAAGACGACCACCATCAAGATGATCACCGGCCTGCTGAAGATCACGTCGGGCACGGTCCTCGTCGACGGCCTGGATCGCCGCGAACAGCCGGCCCAGGTCAAGCGCAAGCTGGGCTACATGTCGCAGAAGTTTTCGCTCTACCCGCTGCTGACGGCCCTGGAGAACATCGAGTTTTTCGGCGGCATTTCCGGGCTGGCGCCGCGGGAGCTGAAGGCGGCCATGGCCCGCATGGGGGAGCAGGTCGATGCCGCCGTCCTGGGGCAGAAGATCCATGACGTTCCCCCCGGCATTCGCCAGAAGGTGGCCCTCTTTGTCTGCCTGCTGCCCGGGCCGGAGATCATCCTGCTCGACGAGCCGACCTCGGGAGTCGATCCCGAGGCCCGCCGGCTCTTCTGGAGCGAGATCTACCGGTTGAAAACGCAGGGCAAGACGCTGCTGGTCTCCACCCACAACCTGGATGAGGCAGAATATTGCGACCGCATCATCATCATCCACAACGGCGAGATCGTCGCCGCCGGCGCACCCGACGAACTGCTGCGCCGGAAGCAAAAAGCGAGCATCGAAGAGCTCTTCAAGGATGCCATCAGCGAACATGGGCAGGATTAAGGCGATCATCGTCAAGGAGTTCTTCCATATCCTGCGCGACCCGCGCAGCCTGACCATGGTCTTCATCACGCCGCTGGTCATGATCTTCATCCTCGGCTACTCGGTCTCCTACGACCTGAACCGCATCGACGCCGCGGTCATCGACCTGGACCAGAGCCCCCTGTCGAAGCGGCTGGCGCAGGCCTTTGCCGCCAACCGCGTCTTTGTCGTCCACAACCGCGGCGACGCCCCCGGCCGCATGTTGTCGCTGGGGGAAGCCGAGGAGATGCTGCGCCGGCGAGAGATCAAGGAGATCATCGTCATCCCCGCCGACCTGTCGCGGCGCCTGGCCGCCCGCGGAAGCTGCGAGATCGGACTGATCATCGACGGCAGCGAAACCAACGTCGCCAACCTGGTCTATCAATATGACGAGCGCATCCTCCTGGAATTCAACTCCGGGCTGCTGGCTGCCGGAGGAACGGCTGGGCGCCTGCTCAGGCTCGACACCAAGATCTATTTCAATCCCGAGGTCCGCAGCCAGTTCTTCTTCATCCCCGGCCTGGTCGCCGTCATCCTGCTGATGATCTCGGCCATGCTCACCTCGCTGAGCATATCCCGGGAGCGGGAGACCGGATCGATCGCCCTGCTGTTCATCTCGCCGCTGCGCTCGCGCGAGATCATCATCGGCAAGACCATCCCCTACATCATCGTCGCCCTGCTCGACGGCGTCTTCATCCTGCTCTTCGCCCGCTTCTGGTTCGGCATCCCCCTGCGCGGCAGCCTGCTGGTGCTGCTGCTTTTTGCCCTGCTGTACATCCTTTCGGGGCTGGCGCTCGGCATCTTGATCTCGACCTCGGCGCCGACGCAGCGCACGGCCATGCTGGCCACCCTGCTCATCACCATGCTGCCGTCGTTCCTCCTCTCCGGCTTCATTTTCCCGCTCGATTCCCTCAGCCCGGTGCTGCGGGCGATCTCGTATGCCGTTCCGGCCACCTACTTTTTGCGCATCATCCGCGGCGTGATCCTCAAGGGGGCGGAGCTGAAGCATTTTCTTTTTGAAGGCGGCATGCTGGTTGCGCTCAGCCTGGTGCTGCTGGCGGCGGCCACCAGGAAATTCAATCGTCAGAGGAAGGCCGCGCAATGAAGCTGTTCTACCTAATCAAGAAAGAGCTGATCGAGATCACCCGCCAGAAGGAGCTGCTCTTCCTGATGTTCGTCAGCCCCGTCATCCAGATCGTCATCCTGGGCTACGTGATCTCCACCGATATCCGCCACGTGCCGGTGGGCATTGTCAACCTCTCGCAGGGGCAGGCGGCTGAGCGCATCGTCGAGCGCGTGCGCCGGTCGCCGCTGTTCGACGTGCGCCTCGAGAGCCGCCACGGCATGGACTACCTCTATCCGCTTAAAAAAGGCGAGGTGAAGGCCATGCTGGTCTTCCGCGACGCCCTCGACCGCCGGCGCAGCCTGCTGAAGTATCCCGAGGTGCAGGTGCTGATGGACGGCATCGACTCCAACACCTCGATGATCGCCGCCGGCTATTTCAACGGCATCATCAAGCAGTACATTCTCGACGACATGGAGAAGCTGGGCCGGGGGGTGCCCCTGGCCGGCAGGCCCGTATTCCGCTTCAATCCCCAGCTGCGCAGCATCAACTACATGGGGCCGGGGATCGTCGGCTTCCTGCTGACCATCATCACCATGTTCCTGACCTCCGCCTCCCTGGTGCGTGAGAAGGAGCAGCAGACGCTGGACACCCTGCTCATCTCGCGGCTGAGCACCCTGGAGATCTATGTCGGCAAGGCGCTGCCGTCCGCCCTCATCGGCCTGGTCGACATGGTCATCGGCCTGCTGGTCGTGGTGCTGTGGTTCGACATCCCGTTCCGCGGCAGCCTGTTCTATCTTTTCCTGGCCGCCCTGGTCTACCTGGCCGCCATCCTGGCCTATTCATTGCTGATCTCCGTCCTCTCGGCCACCACCCAGCAGGCCATGTTCTTCGCCTGGTTCTCGCTGATGATCTTCCTGCTGATGTCGGGATTTTTCACCCCCGTGGAGAACATCCCGCCCGCGCTGCGCCTGGTGGCCGACGTCAACCCCCTGCGCTACCTGATCAAGATCATCCGCGAGATCTTCCTCAAGGGCAACGGCATCGCCTATTTCTGGAAGGACCTGCTGGCCCTGGCCGCCATCGCCGTCACCCTGGTCTCGATCTCGCTGCTGAACTTCAAGCGCTTCATTTCCAAGTAGGGGACAGCGGCCTGATCCTCCCTTCACTGTCCCAAAATGGGACAGTAGAGAGATGAAAATCATTGCTGCAAGCGGCTTTTCAAGCTTGAGACCCACTGTCCCAAAATGGGACACTTGGCGATCGCATGAAAAGCCTTGTCCACACTGCAATAATCGGCATTCCCCAATACTGGTGTCCCAAAATGGGACGATTTATGCTTCGTCGCTTGCATCGTTCCTGGAGCGAATTGTCCCGAGATCTTCATCCTGACTGCATTTCCGCTTAGCGGCACAAATTTGGCAGCATAATTGCATTGATTTCATTGAAAAATATTATTGTGGAAGAAAAGGAGGAAATCTGATAAGCATTTTATTTAAAGTTTTCCAAAAGAATTATTTTGATTTTACTGCAGCGATAATCGATAATAAAAATTCTGCATGCCGGCATATTGGCCAAAAAGTAGTTCTTTTAACAAGGGGGTTTGATGTTATGAAAACTAAAGCACTTGCCATATTATTCGCCTTGTTCTTACTGACCCTGCCGGTCCGAGCCCAGTTCAATAAACTTTATGATTTCGGATCGGGAACGGATGGAAGCGAACCTCGTTTCTCTGAGATCGTGATCGACGGATCGGTTTTTTATGGGATGACTTGCAACGGAGGCGGGCTTGACCGGGGGACAATTTTCAAATGCAACCTTGATGGCAGTGGATACATTGTCCTTCATACATTCATGGGCGGATCAGTTGATGGCAGTTTTCCTGAGGGTTCATTGGTTATATCCGGGACCACTCTTTACGGCATGACTTGTAATGGTGGCGAAAGTGACCTGGGAACGATATTCAAGATAGAAACCGACGGTAGCGGGTTTTCTTTGCTGCACAGTTTTAGCGACGCAATTGCCGATGGTAACAATCCAAAAGGATCGCTCATCATTTCCGGTACCACCCTCTTCGGTATGACTGAAGCAGGTGGCGGCAGTAGCATGGGCACGATATTTAAAATCGGGATTGATGGCAGT
>JAQUQF010000021.1 GCA_028749105.1 Acidobacteriota bacterium
GATCGGCCCCTTGCGCGTATAGAATTCGGCGGTCTTGGGGTTGAAGACCATGGTGCCGGTGAGGTCGGCCGGCAGCAGGTCGGGGGTGAACTGGATGCGCTTGAAGTTCAGGTCGGTGACCCGCGCCAGCGTCTTGACGGCCAGGGTCTTGGCCAGGCCGGGAACGCCCTCGAGCAGGATATGGCCCGAGGCCAGCAAGGCGACCATCATCCGTTCCAGCAGCTCTTTCTGGCCGACGATGACCTTGGCCATCTCGGCCAGGGTCTGCTCGATCGTCACACTTTCTTCCCTGATCTTTTCGTTGATGAATGCCAGGTCCTGGGCCATTTCGTCCTCCTAGTAGTGCTTCTGGCGGTAATCGGCGCCCATGATCTCGACGCTGCGGGCCATTTCGAACAGGCGGCTGCGGATGCGGTTGCCGATGCGCTCGCTCAGGGTCTCCTCGCCGCCGATCTTCTTGTCGAAGTAGTTGCTGGCGAACAGGGTGATGCGGTTGTCGTTGTAGCGGCGGTTGACCAGATAGTAGATGTTGTCTTCGACCCAGGGGCTGGGGCGGGAGGCGCCGAGCTCGTCGAACAGCAGCAGCTCGACCCGGACCAGGCGCTGGATCAACTGGCCGATGGTGGTGAAGTCCCGGTTCGAGGTGTCTTCGCCGGAGCGCATCTCCCGGGTCAGGTCGTTCCAGTCGATGTAGGCCACTTCGATATTCTTTTCCTTGATCAGCTGGTTGCCGATGCAGCACAGCAGCCTCGTCTTGCCCACGCCGGTCGCGCCCTGGAAGAGCAGGCCCTGGTCCACGGCCGGGTATTCGGCGATGAACTTCTCGGCCGCCTTCTTCGCCTTGGCCTGCGACTTGTTCGCCTCGTCCGGGAAATAGCTCTTCAGTTCCGTGCCCAGGAAGCGCAGGGGAATGTTGGCGTTGCTGGCCTTGAGCGATCGCACGTCGTCCCGGCGGCATTGGCAGGGGCGGGCAACCTCGCGTCCCTCGACCTTGACCAGCACCCAGCCGCTGTCATGGCATTTCGCGCATTTTGTTTCCATCAGTTCAACGCTCCATAGATGCCCTGCTGGTGCAACTGGTTCTTCAGCTTGGCCAGGGCCTTGATCTCGATGCGCCGGATCCCCTCCGGGCTCATCTTCAGCTGCTTGGCGATCTCGCGCAGCTTTTGCGGCTCCTCGCCACGGAAGCCGAAGCGCAGGCGGATGATCTCGGCTTCGCGGGCGGTGAGCTTGCCGATGTCCTCGTTCACCAGGTCGCGGACGGCGCCGCCGATGAAGACATCCTGCGGATCGTCGACCGACTCGTCGGGCAGGAAGGTGGTCAGGCTCGACGAGTTGTTGTCGCTGATCCCCTTGTCCAGCGAGATGATCTCGTCGGGGACGGCCAGCATGACCTTGACCTTCTTCTCCGGGATCTTCAGGGCCTCGGCCAGCTCCTTCTCGCTGGGGTGGCGCTTCAGCTTCCGGGTCAGCTTGAAATGGGCCTTCTTGAAGTTCAGGTAGTCGTTGTAGAAAATGTCGGGCAGGGAGATGAGGTTCTGGTTCTTGGAAAGATAGCGGCGGATCTCGCTGCGCACCCACCACAGCGCGTAGGTGAAAAAACGGTTCTCGCGCTTCAGGTCGAACTTTTTCAGCGCTTCGATCAGCCCCTTGTTGCCCTCGTTGATCAGGTCGAGGAAGTTGTCGCCCTTGAAATAGTATTTCAGCGCTTCGCGCACCACCAGGCGCTGGTTGGCGACGATGATGGCGCGGAAGGCCTCCTCGTCGCCGTTCTTGGCCCTGGTGATCAGCTCCCTCTCCTCCTCGGGAGTGAGGATCTTGATCTTTTTGATGCGCTGGAAGTAAAGGTTCAGGGAATCCAGCGATTCGCTACTTTTCCTTTTTTTCATCGTGGAAGGGGGCGATGGGGGGCGACGAGAACTTGACCAGCGCGTTCTTCTTCTGCTCGAAGATCTCCTCCTTGCCGACGAAGAACTCCTTTTTCAGCTCTTCCAGGAAAACGGTGAATTCCCCCTGCATCTTCTCCATCTTGTCCTTCATGTTCAGGATGATCTCGATGCCGGCCAGGTTGACGCCCATCTCGCGCGTCAGGTTCAGGATGAACTCCAGCTTCTTCAGGTCCTCATCGCAGAACATGCGCGTGTTGCCCTTGCTGCGCGAGGGGATGAGCAGCCCCTCGCGCTCGTAGAGGCGCAGAGTCTGCGGGTGGATGTTGTACTTGCTGGCCACCGCCGAAATGAAATAGGTTTTTTCCTTCATCGCCCCAGTTCCTCGCGCGGGTCATAAGGGGATACTTTTTCGATCTCCTTGAGCAATTCGCGGACCTTGAGGTCCTTGGTGGAGGGAGGCACGATGCGGATTTCCACGTACAGGTCGCCGTTCGCCCCCGTCTTGGGGTTGACGATGCCCTTGCCCTTCAGGCGCAGCTTCTGCCCCGACGCCGTCCCCGGCGGGACTTTGAACAGGGAGGAGCCTTCCAGCGTCGGGATCTCGATCTTGGCCCCCAGTGCCGCTTCGGCGTAGGTCAGCGGCAGCGACATTTCCAGGTCCTGGCCGTTGCGGCGGAATACCTTGTGCGGGGTGACGTGAATGGTGATGATCAGGTCGCCTTCCGGGCCCCCGTTGCGGCCGGCGTTGCCCTTGCCGGCGATGCGCACCTTGGAATCGTTGTCCACGCCGGCGGGGATGCGTACCCGCAGGCGCGACGTGGTTTCGACGCGGCCGTCGCCGCCGCAAGAGCGGCAGGGGGCGCCGGGCAGGACGCCGCTGCCGCCGCAGTTGGGGCAGATGGAACCGAATTTCATGAACCCGGACTGCTTTTGCACACGGCCGCTGCCGCCGCAGGTCGGGCAGGTGCTCTTTTTGGAGGCGGCGTCGATGCCCTTGCCCTTGCAGGCGACGCACGCTTGCTTGTGGCTGACCTGGATGGTGGTCTCGATGCCGTTGGCGGCATCCATGAAGTTCAGGTTCATCGAATAAAGGAGGTCCTCGCCGCGCTCCGCCTGCCGGCCGCGCCGCGTGCCATGGGGGCGCTGGTCGCCCACGTTGCCGAAGATGGTCTCGAAGATGTCGCCGAAGGAGCTGTTGCCGCTGGTGCTGAAGTCGAAACCCTCGAAATCGCCGCCCCGGCCGGGGCCTGGGCCGGGACCAGAGGCGCCGCGGGCGCCCAGAGAACCGTAGAGATCGTACTGCTTCTTCTTCTCGGGGTCCTTCAGCGTTTCGTGCGCCTCGTTGATCTCCTTGAACTTCTGCTCGGCCGCCTTGTCGCCGGGATTCAAGTCGGGATGATACTTTCGGGCCAGCTTGCGGTAGGCCTTTTTTATGTCGTTGATGCCGGCGTTTTTGTTTACGCCTAGTATCTCGTAGTAGTCTTTCATAAAAAATATATTACAATGGGACGCTAAAAAAATCAATATGGTTTGACGATGGGGACGGCTTCCTCTATAATCGCCGCGGAGGTCAAATAGATCGTATGATCGTGAAAAAGACGTTAAAAAGACGGATCGCAGAGATCGGGAATAGAGCAGACCGGCATGAACAGAAGGTGTTGCTTCTGGCACTGATCTGTCTCTGCCTGTTCGGCACTGCATTGCCGGCTCAAGGGGATGCCCGTGTCAAAAAGCTGCTCAGGCAGGGAAAAATGGAAGCCGCCCAAGTCCGCTGCTCCCAGTTGCAGGGATTCGCCGCGGCCTGGAGCTGGCCGCTGCTGGGGGACCGCTATTTGCAGATGGGGATCCTGGGGGCGGCCATCGACTGCTACCAGCGGGGGGTTCCCGTCGTTGGCCTGGCCCGATCCTGGAGCCAGCTGGCCGAGAGCAGCCTGAATCGCGGCGATATGAAGCCCGCCCTGGAGCGGTACACCAATGCTCTGCGGGTGTACGAGACGCTGATCCGCGATGACCGGTGCATCTGGGACCCGGAATGGAACGGCGAACGGCTGGCGATGAGGGAGAAGTGGCTGCAATTGGGCGGAGACGAAGCGACGCGGCGCGAGCAGGAAAAACTGCGGCCGCTGCTGCGCCTGGCTGCGGCTTATTGCCGGCGGCGCGAGGAGTCGTTCCTGGATTTCATCTGTGAGGAGGAAGTGGTCGAGACGATCGATCGCTCTCACCCGCTGACAGATGTCATGCAAGTCCCCGGGCTCCCTTCGTCCGGATCCGGCGGCGGCAGGGGCCTTAACCGGAAACGGACCCTTTACGATTACCGGCTGGTAAGTGAGTCCGGCAAAACAAACGAGGCCCGGATCCTGCTGCGCAAGAGCGGCGAGAGCGCAGGATTGGAACTCACTGACCTGACCGTATCCCATTACCGGCTGAGGAATATGATCTATTCCCCCATCGAGCTCTTCGCCGCCGGCCAGAATCCCTCCTATGAATATCATCTCCTCGCGGAGCGAAGTGATGAGGCCGGTCCCATTTTTGTCGTCGAAATTCTGCCGCTGCAGTTCGTGACCCCGCCCCTTTCGTTCGGCAAGGCCTGGCTGCGGCAGGACGGCCGTGTGGAGAGGATCGAATTGAACTTCAAGTCGATTCAAAACTACGAGGCGATCACCCTGGCGGCGCAAAAGCACAAGCGGATCCCGGTCATTTCCTTTATCGTGATCTTCGGCAAGGTCTACCGGGGCATCGGTTTTCCCAGCGTTATTCACCTGCGGGACGCATTTCTGGACGAGAGCGGTCGGGAATCGCTTGCCGCCGATATCGCGATCACCTATGACCAGTTCCGCTTCTTCAAGGTCGAGATGCGCGAAGAGATCAGGGAACCGGAATGATCGGGAAAAAGGTGCTGAAGGAGCTTGCCCAGGCCGTCGGCAGGGAAAAGGTTTTCGCCGAAAGCGAATACCTTCTCAGCTATTCTTATGACGCCACGGGCCTGGAGTATCTCCCCGACGCCGTCGTTTTCGCCGAGAACGAGGAGGACGTCGCCGCGGTGATCGCCGTTTGCCGTAGTCATGGCCTGCCGCTGGTGCCGCGCGGCGCCGGCGTGGGCTACACCGGCGGGGCGCTGGCCGTCAGCGGCGGCGTCGTGCTGGTGTTCACGCGCATGAACCGCATCCTGAGCCTCGACCGGGAGAACTTCCTGGCCGTGGTGGAGCCCGGGGTCGTCACCTCCGACCTGCAGGAAGCGGCGGAAAAGGCGGGACTGTTCTATCCCCCTGACCCGGCCAGCCTGAAGACCTCGACGATCGGCGGCAACGTGGCCGAGAACGCCGGCGGCCCGCGCTGTTTCAAGTACGGGGTGACCGGCAACTATGTCCTGGGGCTGGAAGCATTTCTGATGAACGGCGAAAAGGTCCGCCTGGGGGCCGAGACGATCAAGAATGTCGCCGGCTATGACCTGAAGTCGCTTCTGGTCGGTTCCGAGGGGACGCTGGCCGTGGTGACCAGGGTGACCGTGCGCCTGCTGCCGCTGCCGCCCTGCCGCCTGCTTTTCCGCGTCGACTTCCCTGCGCTGGAGGACGGCGCCCGCTTCGTGCAGCGCGTCATCCAAGCCCACGTTCAGCCCGCGGTGCTCGAGTTCATGGACCGCAGCTCGCTGCAGGCCGTCTACTCCTATCAGGGACTGGCGCTCGATGACCGGCTGCGGGCGGCTGTGCTGGTCGAGGTCGACGGCAGCCCGGCCGAGGTCGCCGAAAGGGAAGCGCTGCTAAAAAAGCAGCTGGATGCGGCCCGGCCGCTCCATTGGCAGCGGGCGGAGACCTTTGCCGAACAGGAGGCCCTCTGGGCGACGCGGCGCAACATCTCGCCGGCCATCGCCAAGCTGAAACCGAAAAAGATCAACGAGGACATTGTCGTCCCCGCTGGCCGCATCCCGGAAATGGTCGGGTTCATCGACGGCCTGGCTGCCGAATATGGCCTGTGCATCGTCCTCTTCGGCCATTTCGGCGACGGCAACATCCACACCAACTTGATGGTCGATCCCGACGACGCTGGGGAGATGAGCCGTGCCGAGGTCGTCCTGGACAAGATCTTCAGGCGCGTGGTCGAGTTCGGCGGCACCATCTCGGGCGAGCACGGCATTGGCCTGAGCAAGAAGCCCTTCATGCATTACCAGTTCAGCCCAGTCGAGCTCGAGCTGTTCCGCCGCATCAAGAAAGTTTTCGACCCCGACAACCTGCTCAACCCCGGCAAGATGTTCTGAGGCGGTTATCGAGACGCCTACTCCCTACAATGTGGGACCTTCAGCTCAATGATATCATTTCGTGAGTTGGCTTTTGTTTCGGTTATTGGAATTTGGAATTTATTTGTGATTTGGAGTTTGGTGCTTGCAATTTGCACTCATAAAAGTGCTATTAAGCGTCACGATCGTTCAAGCTACCCCGAGAACAGAGTTTGAGTGGAGTAGCCCGGGTCGGAGGTCAGGTTCACTCCCAGCTTGCGCAGGCCGGCCTCATCGCCGGGCGTGGGCATGTGGGTGATGTGCACCTCGCAATTGCGCAGAGCGGACAGTTTTTCCACGGCGGCCTGGGCGGCGGGGTTGCCGCTGGCGCTGATGCCCAGGGCGATCAGGGTCTCGTCCAGGTTCAGGCTCACGTCACGCCCTTTCAGCACTTCTTTTTTCAGGTGGCCCAGTGATTCGGTGATGCTCGGCGGCAGCAGATGCATGCTGTCGGGGATGCCGGCCAGGTGCTTGGCGGCGTTCAGGATCAGGCTGGATGCGGCGTGCAGCAGGGGGGAATTCTTGCCGGTGACGATGGTGCCGTCGGCAAGTTCGATGGCGGCGCCGCAGAAGATGCCGGCATGGCCCTTTCCCGCCCGCTGAGCCTCTTGGGCCGCTTCCCGGGCCGGGCGGACCACGCTGCGGCTTTCCTCGTTCACGTCCAGATTTTCCATGAACAAGCGCAGGCGCTCGACCGTGTCCTTGTCCACCACGCCCATGGCAAACTCGCACTGGTAGCGGAAATAGCGGCGAATGATCTCCTGGGTGGCGGCGGCGCGCACGACGGTGTCGTCGCTGATGCCGAAACCGGCGCGGTTGACCCCCATGTCGGTGGGCGAGTGGTAGACCAGGGGGTTCTCGGTGATCTTTTCCAGGATGCGCTTGACCAGCGGGAAGGCCTCGATGTCGCGGTTGTAGTTGACTGCCTTGACGTCATGGGCCTCGAGGTGGTAGTGGTCGATGAGGTTGATGTCCTTCAGGTCGGCGGTGGCGGCCTCGTAGGCGATGTTGACCGGGTGGTTCAGCGGCAGGTTCCAGATGGGGAAGGTTTCGAACTTGGCGTAGCCCGAGCGCACGCCGCGCCTGTGCTCGTGATAGAGCTGCGACAGGCAGGTGGCCAGCTTGCCCGACCCGGGGCCGGGGCCGGTGACCACCACGATGGGCTTGGCTGTCTCGATGTACTCGTTGGCGCCGTAGCCTTCATCGCTGACGATGGTGTCGATCTCGGTCGGATAGCCCTTGGTGAAGCTGTGGGTGTAGACACGCACGTTGCGGCGCTCCAGCTTGTTCTGGAACGCCTTGGCGGCCGCCTGGCCGGCGAAGCGGGTGATGACCACGGCGCGCAGGGTGATTCCCCATGAGGCCAGGTCGTCGATCAGCTTCAGGGCGTCGGCGTCGTAGGTGATACCGAAGTCGGCGCGCATCTTTTTTCTCTCGATGTCGCCGGCGTAGATGCAGAGCAGGACATCGGTCTGGTCCTTCAGCTGCTGCAGCAGGCGCATCTTGACGTTGGGATCGAAGCCGGGAAGGACGCGCGCGGCGTGGTAGTCATAGAGCAGCTTGCCGCCGAACTCCAGGTACAGCTTGTTGTTGAAGGTGCGCACCCGCTCCAAGATGGCCGCCGACTGTTCTTGCAGGTATTTTTCGTTGTCAAAACCGATCGTTTTGGGCATGGGACTCTCCGGAGCAGGACCCTGGTGCGCGGGTCGCGGGCTATTTGTCCAGCTGGATGGCCTGGGAAAAGACCTTGACCATTTTTTCGAAATCCTCGAACTTGTCGAACGACAGGTTGATCCCTTTTTTCGTCGGCCCCCACTCGCCCGATTCGGCCTGGTACCAGGTGCGGACGCTGAAATACTTCTTGTTCTTGTAGGTCGAGATCGAGAAGATGAGCTTCTCGGTGGCCTTCGTCTCCATGAATCCCACGTTCAGCGCGTCCTCGTTTTCCTTGATGAAATCGGGTTCCTGAATTTCCACCTGCTTCCTGACCATTTTTTTTAATTCTGCAAAATCCATGTTGTTCTCCTGGTTGACGTCTATTTTTCCTTGATCGTCTGCTCGAAAAATTCCGCCGCCTTCTTCTTCTTGGCCTGCTCCAGCGACTTGGCCTGGGAAAAGCGCTCGTCCACCGCCTCTTTTTTCTGCTTTTCCTTGGTCAGCAGTTCATCGAAGGAGGAAACGGTCTTTCTCTCGCTGCGCTTGTGCTGGACAACCTGTTTTTTTTCGATGTCCACCCACAGGTTGGCGTGGCAAATGGGGCACTGGATCTCGATCAGGTTGTCCACGCCCCGATTTTATTACATTCGCCGGTGAATTTCAATAAGAAAAATCGACGAACGCTCCGCTTGCCTCTGTTCCGAGGCCCGGGCGTCCCGGTTTTCCGGATGATTGACACGACTGGCGAATTGGTGCAAAATATGCGAAATGGCCGATTGGAAAGAAGGAATCCCCCCTGTCGTTCGCTTCGCCCCGTCGCCGACCGGTTATCTGCATGTCGGCGGCGCCCGCACCGCCCTGTTCAATTTCCTCTTTGCCCGCCACCATGGCGGCCGCTTCATTTTGCGCATCGAGGATACCGACCAGAAGCGCTACCAGCCCGAGGCCCTGGCCGAGATCTACGCCAGCCTGAAATGGCTGGGGTTGCCTTGGGACGAGGGTCCCGAAGCGGGGGGAAAGGACGGTCCCTATTTCCAGTCGCAGCGCACGGCGAGCTATCGCAGTCATGCCGATCAATTGTTGGCCGCGGGCAAGGCGTACCGCTGTTTTTGCACGGAGGAACGCCTGACGCATTTGCGTGAGGAGCAGGAAAAGACCAAGATGGCTAACGGCTCTGGCTACGACCGCCATTGCCGGTCCTTGAGCGAGGCGGAGGTCGAAAAACTGCTGGCAGCGGCCACGCCGCACGTCGTGCGCCTGAAAATCCCCGATGCGCGTGCCGTGGCGTTTCACGACCTGATCCGCGGCGACATCGCTTATGACAGCGCCCAGCTCGATGACCTGGTGCTCCTCAAGTCGGACGGCTTCCCCACCTATCACCTGGCCAACGTGGTCGACGACCACCTGATGGGCATCACCCACGTGCTGCGCGGCGACGAGTGGATCGCCTCCACCCCCAAGCACATCCTGATCTACGAGGCGTTTGCTTGGACCCCGCCGGTCTTCGCCCACATGCCGGTGATCCTGGCCCCCGACGGCGGCAAGCTCTCCAAGCGCCGCGGCGCCGCCTCGGTCCTTGACTACCAGCGCTCCGGCTTCCTGCCCGAGGCGCTGCGCAACTTCCTGGCCCTGCTGGGCTGGGCGCCGGGAGGCGACCGCGAGATCATGACCCTGGACGAGATGATCGCCGCTTTCACCCTGGAGCGGGTCCAAGCCAAGGCCGCGGTCTTCGACGAGACCAAGCTGGAGTGGATGAACGGCGTCTACCTGCAGGGGCGGAGCATCGAATCGCTGCTTCCCGACGTGCGTTCCCTCTGGGAAAAGATGGAGCTGCCGGCAGGGGCGCTTGAGGACGAAACCTACCTGAAAAAAGTGATCGCCATGTTCAGGGAACGCAGCCGGAAGCTCTCCGAGATCGCGGAGAACTCGCTCTATTTTTTCCGCGACCCGCGGGAGTACGAGCCGCAGGCGGCCAGGAAGCATTTCAAGGGCGAGGTCCTGGCGCTTCTCGATGCGCTGATCCCCAGGATAGCGAAGTTGGAGCCCTTCAGCCACGATTCGCTGGAGGGCCTTTACCGCGGTCTTGCCGAGGAGAAGGGCATAGCGGCCGGCAAGCTGATCCACCCGACGCGGCTGGCTGTCAGCGGCGTCAGCTTCGGCCCCGGTCTCTTCGAGATGCTGGAAGCGCTGGGCCGGGAGACGGTCGTGCGCCGCCTGGAGAGGGCCCGCGAACACATAGCCGGCGGCATCAAGGCGTGACCCGCATGGGCTGGCGTTCCGATATTACTCTGCGAGGTCAACATGGGAGCTGAAGGTTTCACCCCGGGATTGAATTTTATCCGCGCCATCATCGAGGCTGACATCAAGGCCGGCAAAAACAGCGGCCGCGTCCACACCCGCTTTCCGCCCGAGCCCAACGGCTACCTGCACATCGGCCATGCCAAGTCGATCTGCCTCAACTTCGGCCTGGCCCGGGACTACAACGGCCTGTGCAACCTGCGCTTCGACGACACCAATCCGGGCAAGGAGGACGTGGAGTACGTCGACTCGATCATGGACGACGTGCGCTGGCTGGGCTTCGACTGGGCCGACCGCCTCTATTATGCTTCCGATTACTTTGAAAAACTGTATGAGTTCGCCCTGCACCTGATCCGCGCCGGCAAGGCCTACGTCTGCGACCTGACGGCCGACCAGGTGCGGCAGTACCGGGGGACGCTGACCGAATGCGGCATCAACAGCCCCTGCCGCGAGCGCTCCATCGCCGAGAACCTCGACCTCTTCCAGCGCATGCGCGCCGGCGAGTTCCCCGACGGCTCCTATGTGCTGCGCGCCAAGATCGACATGGCCTCGCCCAACCTGAACATGCGCGACCCCGTCCTCTACCGCATCCGTCGCGAGAGCCACCATCGCACCGGCGATCGCTGGATCATCTACCCGATGTACGACTACACCCATCCCATCTCCGATGCCCTGGAGGGGATCACCCACTCCATCTGCACGCTCGAGTTCGAGGACCACCGGCCGTTCTACGACTGGGTGCTCGACAACCTGCCCGTCCCCTGCCACCCGCAGCAGATCGAGTTCGCCCGCCTGAACCTCAACTACACGGTGATGAGCAAGCGCAAGCTGCTGGAGCTGGTCGACAAGGCCTACGTGCGCGGCTGGGACGATCCGCGCCTGCCGACGCTGGCCGGCCTGCGCCGCCGCGGCTACACTCCCGAATCCATCCGCGCGTTTGCCGAGGCCGTGGGCGTGGCCAAGCGTGAGAGCATGGTCGACATGGCCCTGCTTGAGCACTGCCTGCGCGAGGACCTCAACAAGCGGGCCCGGCGCGTCATGGCCGTGCTGAAGCCGCTGAAGGTCGTCATTACGAATTATCCGGCAGGCCGGGTCGAAGAGGTCGACGCCGAGAACAACCCCGAGGACCCCGCCGCCGGCACGCGCAAGCTGCCGTTTTCACGCGAGATTTACATCGAGCAGGATGATTTCCGCGAAGATCCGCCCAAGAAATTTTTCCGCCTCTCGCCCGGCAGGGAGATCCGCTTGAAACATGCCTACTACATCCGCTGCGACGAGGCGGTCAAGGACGCGAATGGGTGCATCAGCGAGCTGCGCTGCACCTACGATCCCGATTCGCGCGGCGGCTGGACCAAGGACGGCCGCAAGGTGCTGGGCACCTCGCACTGGGTCTCGGCATCCCACGCCGTCGACGCCGAGGTGCGCCTCTACGACAAACTTCTTTCCATCCCCGATCCGGCCAGCGAGGAGGAAGAAAAGGATTTCAAGGAATACTTGAATCCCAACTCGCTTGAAATCCTCAAGGGCTGCAAGGTCGAGCCGGCCCTGGCCGCTGCCGGCCCGGGCGACCGCTTCCAGTTCCTGCGCCAGGGCTATTTCTGCGTCGACGCCGACTCCACTCCCGCATTGCCGGTCTTCAACCGCAGCGTCACCTTGCGCGACTCCTGGGCCAAGATCGAAAAGTCGCAGCAGGAAAAGTAGCTGTTGAACAGACTGGGAGCTGCTGAAGGACAATGTCGGCTCAAGCTCAGGCGAGAGGTTGTACGATGAGGATCGCCATCATAGGTTCCCGGGGCTACCCATATGTCTACAGCGGCTACGAGACGTTTGTCCGGGAATTGTCCGAAAGACTGGTCCACCATGGGGTGGGGGTCACCGTATATTGTCACCGTAACCTTTTCCGCGAGCGGCCCAGGGAAGTCAAGGGCGTGCGCCTGGTCTATGTCCCGACCATTGAAAAAAAGACCCTGAGCCAGTTCATTCATTCCATGCAGGCCGTGACGCACGCCTGCTTCTGCCGCTACGACGTCATCCTGGTCGTCAATTCGGCCAACGGGCCGTTCGGGCTACTGACCCGGATATTCCGCAAGCGCACCGCCATCAATGTCGACGGTTTGGAATGGCTGCGGCCAAAGTGGAAGGGTCTGGGGGGGCGCTATTTTTATTGGGCTTCCAAAATGGCCGTAAAATTGTACGATCGGGTAATCACCGATTCGGTGGAGATGCAGAAGATCTATTTGCAGGAATTCTCCGCCGCCTCGACCATGATCGCCTACGGCGCCAATATCCCGCCGCCGGCCGCTCTCGGCCTTCTATCCAGGTGGAACCTGGAGCCACGTCAATATTTCCTGATCGTCGGCCGCCTCGTCCCGGACAACAACGCCGACCTGATCGTCAGGGAGTTCACCGCTTCCGCGTCGCCCCGGAAGCTGGTCATCGTTGGCGGTGTCCCCTACAGGGACCGCTATGCCGAAGCCATCCGCCATCTCGCCGACCCCCGCCTGGTATTCACCGGATATGTGACCGACCCCGACGAGTTGGCTGCACTGTATCAGAATTGCTACGCCTACTGCCATGGCCATGAGTTCGGCGGCACCAACCCGGCCCTCTTGCAGGCTCTGGCCAATGGCTGCGCCATTTGCGCCCTGGATACGGTATTCAACCGGGAGATGCTTCTCGATGGGGAATATGGCTTGTTTTTCCGCAAGGACAGGGGCAACCTCGGGAAACTGTTCGGCGAGCTGGAGGGACGGAAGGAGCTGCTTGACGGCTTTCGCCGCAAGGCCCCTGAGCGAATCAGCGGCAACTATTCCTGGGAAAAGATCACGGAGCAATACCGGCAATTGTTTGCCGCCATGACCCGGATCCATGTCAGCGAAACCCCGACCCGGATAAACATCATTGAAACCAGCATCGACAATCTCGACATGAGGGGGGTTTTGGCGCAACTGGAGCGGCTGATCGCGCGGAGAGCCCCCAGCCAGGTGATCACC
>JAQUQF010000247.1 GCA_028749105.1 Acidobacteriota bacterium
CACTTCGGCCTGGGTTATCCCGGGGGGCCGCTGCTCGACCGCCTGTATGAGAAGGGCGATCCGGGGCGCTTCCAGTTCACCCAGCCGCGCATGAGCGATGGCGGCGATGATTTCTCATTTTCCGGCTACAAGTCGGCGCTGCTGCGCCAGGCGCAGGAACTGGGGGTGCAGGTGGGCGGCAAGGATTTTTTCGACCTGCTGGCCTCCTTCCTGGACGCCCTGGTCGAATACCTCGTGGCCAAGACTCTAACTGCGGCGAAACTCCTGCCCGTGCGTTCGCTGATCGTATCCGGGGGGGTCAGCCGCAATGCGCTCCTGCGCCGGCGCTTCGATGAGGTTTGCGCCGGACTGGGCCTGCCGCTCTATCTGCCCGAACCGCGTTATTGCACCGACAACGCGGCCATGATCGCCTGGCTGGGCTACGAAAAATACCTCGCTTTTCCCGATATGAACTATTTCGACCTGAATCTCAATTCCTATTCCCGGGCGTCGTTCCGGGACAGCAAGCGCCACCGTTAGTTCGAAGCGGGCAATCGTGACGCGTCACGCGTTACGTGTTACTCGTCACGTGACTTCGCTGAGCCCTACTTTCCCGGGCACTGGCGGCGCACCGCCTCGGGCAGGTCCTTGCCGCCGTAGACCTTGTCGAAATGGGCGCTGAACTCGCCGGCCAGCTTCTGCGCCCGGGCGGCAAAGGCCTCGGGGTCCTTCCAGGTGTTGCGCGGCTGCAGGATGGCGTCCGGCACGCCGGGGCAGGAGACGGGAATATTGATGTGGAAGGTCTTGTCCTCAACTGTCCCGGCCTTGTCCAGCTCGCCGTTGAGCACGGCCTTGATGATGGCCCGGGTGACGTTGATGTCCATGCGCTTGCCCTCGCCATAGGGGCCGCCGCTCCAGCCGGTATTGACCAGGTAGACGCTGGTGCGGTGCTTCTTGATCTTCTGGCCGAGCAGCGCGGCATAATCGTTGGGATTGCGCGGCATGAAGGGCTGGCCGAAAAAGCGCGAAAAGGTCGAAACCGGCTCGACGATGCCCGTCTCGGTCCCGGCCAGCTTCGAGGTGTAGCCCATCAGGAACCAGAACATGGCCTGGTCCTGATCGAGCTTGGCCACGGGCGGCAGGACGCCGTTGGCGTCGGCGGTCAGGAAGATAATGGTCTTGGGGTGCTTGCCGCGCGAGGACTTCTTGATGCCGGGCAGGAAGGAGAGCGGGTAGGAGCCGCGCGAGTTCTCGATCAGGCGCGAGTCGTTGAAGTCGAAGATGCCGTCGGGGTAGACCATGGCGTTTTCCACGATGGCGCCGTGCTTGAGATAGGGGGCCCGGTGCATGATGGCATCGTAGATCTGCGGCTCCTTGGCCGGGTTGAGGTTGATCAGCTTGGCGTAGCAGCCGAACTCGAAGTTGGCGATGCCGTGCTTGTCCCAGCCGTGTTCGTCGTCGCCCAGCAGGGCGCGGTCGGGAGCGGCCGACAAGGTGGTCTTGCCCGTGCCGGAGAGGCCGAGAAACAGGGCGATGTCGCCGCTCCGGCCCTCGTTGGCCGAAGCGTGCAGCGGCAGGATCCCCGCCTTGGGCAGCAGGTAGTTCATGACGGTGAACATCAGCTTCTTGACGCTGCCCATGTAGGCCGAGCCGATGATGATGCCGATGCGGTTGACGAAGTCCATGGCCACGACCATGTCCGAGGCGGTGCCGTCGGGGAGCTTGCGCAGCTTGCCGAAATAGCGCAGCTTGTCCAGCTTGTCGGCGGGGAGCACCAGCATGGTGAAGGGCTGGTCGTGGTAGATGCTGCGGCCGATGTCCTTGGGCACGGGGCGGAACATGGTGACAGCGAACAGGGCGATCTTGGCGTGGTCGCCGACCGTGCGCACCGGCAGGGCGTAGCGGCTGTCGGCGCCCACCACCCGGTCGACGACGTACAGCTGGTCCTTGCGGCGGGCCAGCGTCAGCGCGTCCTCGAGGATCATGGCGAAGGTGTCGGGCGCCAGCGGCAGGTTGTTGGGCGAGTCCCAGTCGATTTCGGCTTCGATCTCGGAGCGGCGGACGGTCAGGGTGTCCTTGGGGCTGCGGCCGGTCGACTCGATGCGCGTCCAGGTGGCCAGGGCGCCATTGGCGCTCACCAAAACCTCCCGGTTCTTGACGGCGGCCTTGATCAGCTCGCGGCGCTTGGGGTTGACGAGGACGTTTTCTTTCTTGGCGATGAGCTCATCCAGTTCCTTTATGAAATTCATGGGTTTCTCCTTGTTGTTAAAGATGAAATTATAGCGCGTTGGGGGGACAAATGCAATCATTCGCGGCCATGGCCTTGGGGCAGATCATTTGACAAGAAAGGCCCAATAATGCTACAATCTGCCCTGTGGAGGAACCATGAAGAAAGACATCCATCCCAAATACATGGAATGCACGGTGGTCTGCGCCTGCGGCAACACGTTCAAGACCCGTTCCACCCTGCCCAAGATCGAAGTGGAGATCTGTTCTTCCTGCCATCCATTCTTCACCGGCAAGCAGAAATACGTCGATACCGAAGGCCGCATAGAGAAGTTCAAGAAGAAGTATGGATACAAGGAACAGTGACAAAATATTCGCCTATCTCCAAAAGATCCATTCCCGCTTCGAACAGATCAGCGCTGAGCTGAGTTTACCCGAAACCGCCCACCAGCAGAAAAAATTCCGCGAGCTTTCCAAGGAATTGTTCTCTCTCAAGCCGCTGGAGGGGAAATTTCACCAGTTCACGAAGCTCCTGGGGCGCCGCGCCGACGCCGAGAGCCTCCTGGCTGCCGACGACCCGGAGATGGGCGCACTCGCCCGCGAGGAGCTGGCGGTTCTCGAGCAGGAGCTGGCGGAGACGGTCGCCGAGACCGAGGTGCTGATGGTCTCCGATCCCGGCGAGGACAGCCGCAACGCCTTCCTGGAGATCCGCGCCGGCGCTGGCGGCGACGAGGCCTCGCTTTTTGCCACCGACCTGCTGCGCATGTACATGCGCGTGGCCGAAAGGAAAAAATGGAAGGCCGAGGTCATCTCGACCGCCTACTCGTCCATCGGCGGCATCAAGGAGGTCATCCTCTATGTCAAAGGGACCGAAGTGCACAAATTCCTCAAGTTCGAGAGCGGCGTCCACCGCGTGCAGCGTGTCCCCGCTACGGAAGCCTCGGGGCGCATCCACACCTCGACGGTGACCGTGGCCGTGCTGCCCGAGGTCGAGGACGTGGAGGTCGACTTCAACCCCAAGGACATCCGCATCGACACCTACGCCGCCTCGGGTCCCGGCGGCCAGCATGTGAACAAGACCGAGTCGGCCATCCGCGTCACCCATATCCCTTCCGGCATCGTCGTCACCTGCCAGGACGAGAAATCGCAGCACAAGAACAAGGACAAGGCCCTCAAGGTGCTCAAGGCGAGGCTGTTCGAGCACGAAAAAAGCAAGCAGGAGGAGTCGATCGCCCAGAGCCGCAAGTCCCAGGTCGGGTCGGGCGAGCGTTCGGAAAAGATCCGCACCTACAACTTTCCCCAGAGCCGCGTGACCGACCATCG
>JAQUQF010000248.1 GCA_028749105.1 Acidobacteriota bacterium
CTTCGACGCCATCACCGCCTCCGTACTCTCAGAAAAAAAGCAGGCCAGCGTCTTCCCGATCAACTATTTCTTCTACCGCAAGGAGCGCATCCGCGCGGCCGTGGCCGCCATCGGCGCGGAATTGCAGGAGCGCCTCGCCTATTTCCGCCGCCAAGGGAAGGACGACCTGGCCGAGCGGCTCGACCAGCGCACCCGCTATGACATGGAGATGCTCGAGCAGTTCGGCTTTTGCCCGGGGATCGAGAACTATTCGCTCTATCTCACCGGCCGCCGGCCCGGCGAGGCCCCCTACACCCTGCTCGACTTTTTCCCGCCGGGCTACCTGGCCATCATCGACGAATCGCATGTGACCGTGCCCCAGCTCAACGGCATGTATTCCGGCGACCGCTCACGCAAGGAGAAGCTGGTCGAGTTCGGCTTCCGCCTGCCGTCGGCGCTGGACAACCGGCCGCTGAACTTCCCCGAGATCGCCCAGCGGCTGGGGAATGTCCTGTACGTTTCTGCCACTCCCGCCCAGTTTGAGATCGGCGAAGCGCAGGGGCGCGTCACCTCGCTCCTGGTGCGGCCGACCGGCCTCGTCGATCCCGAGATCATCGTCAAGACCGTCGACGACCCCGTCCAGGACATGCTGGTCGAGATCCGCAAGGCCATCGGCAGCGGGCGCGTGCTGGTCACCACGCTGACCAAGAAGATGGCCGAGAAGCTCTCCGACTACCTCACTCTGCAGGGCATCCGCTGCGCCTACATGCACTCCGAGGTCAAGGCCCTCGACCGCGTCAAGATTATCCAGAAGCTGCGCCAGGGGGAATTCGACGTGCTGATCGGCATCAACCTGCTGCGCGAGGGGCTCGACCTGCCCGAGGTGTCGCGGGTCATCATCCTCGATGCCGACAAGGAGGGTTTCCTGCGCTCCGCGACGGCTCTGATCCAGACCTTCGGCCGCGCCGCCCGCCACATCGAAGGCAGGGTCATCCTCTACATCGACGGCATGGTCGACTCGGTGCGCAAGGCCATCGCCGAGTCGGAGCGGCGGCGCAGCTACCAGGTGGCCTATAACGCGGAGCACCATATCGAGCCGGCTTCGGTGCGCAGCCCGATCCGCGGCTTCAATGACGACGATTACTGGCTGAAGAAGAGCGAGGAGAATATCGAGTCGGATTTCAAGAGCCGCGAGGCGCTGGAGAAAGAGATCGCCAAGCTAACCGAGGCCATGAAAAAGAAAGCCGACCGCCTCGACTTCAAGAGCGCCGCCGTCCTGCGCGACCGCATCAAGGTTCTGAAAAATCTCCTGATCGAAATGTTCTAGCCGTAAAGGCAAAGTGGTAGTGATCGCGATCGTGTTTGGGAGGAAATGAATTAACGAGCACTATTTTTCGTTGCTTTTAGTTTTCTCCAGGATCCATGAGGAGATCGTATCCAAGAAGTCGGGGACGAAGACCTTCTCCAGGGAGGCGTATTCCGACGGGCTGCCGGTCTTCGCCTTCAGGAAGAGGTGGTTGGCTTGCGGAAAAACCTTGAATGTCACGTCCTTGTTGCCTCCTTTTTGAAAGGCCTTTTCCATGGCCGGCAGGTTTTGCTTCGCTGAAACCTGCACGTCTTTTTCACCGAAAAGGGCCAGCACCGGGCAGGGCACGGCTTCAAGCGCCGGCGCCGGGTCGTGGGCCAGGAAATAGCGGAACCAGGGGGAATTGAAGGTGGCGATTTGTGCGGCGGTGACATTCTTGACATACGCATCGGGATCGCTTACCGCCTGCTTCTGTTCGGGAGTCATTTTGTCGAGGCTCTTGCGGACTTCATCTGCTACCATCTTCTCGATCTCCTTCTCGCCAGCCGGCGACCCCATCAGCGAATACACTTTCTTCTGGCTGGCCAGGGCCTCCCCTATCTCAGCCTCGCTGGCGCCGTCGGCCCTGGCGATCAGGGCGACCTGCTCGAGGAGGACCTCCTCGCCTTTGACTGCCGTGCCGGCCATGAGCACCATGAAGGCGAACGGGGTTTTTTGGCTGGCCAGGGGGGCGATGATCCCTCCCTCGCTATGGCCGAACAGGCCGATCTTGTCCTGCCGGATCTCCTTTCGCCCCCTGAGGTAATTGGCCTGGGCAATGACATCGCTTGCGAAGTCCACGGAGGTATAGCGCCCGGGAGCGCCCTGGGAGCCGAACCCACGGTCGTCGCAACGCAGGACGGCGATCCCTTTGCGCGTCAGGTGGTCGGCGATGATGCGAAACGGTTTGAAGCCGAAGATCTCTTCATCCCGGTTCTGCGTGCCACTCCCCGTGATCATGATGACCGCCGGGAAAGGGCCCTTTCCCTCGGGGATTGTGAGCGTCCCGGCCAGTGGGATCTCGCCGCTTGCCAGGGAAACTTCCTCTTCCAAATACGGCAGCGGCTCTTCCTTTTTTTGTTTTGCTGATTCTTCCGGGAGTTTCGCTACACCTTTGGTGATCGAAAAGGTGGCCTTGATCCCGGCTTGCACGAAATCTCCCCGGATGGTCTCTTGCGAGAGTACGCCGTCGAAAACGGCGACGCCCGGGCCGGCGTTCAGCTCAAAATGGACTTTGTCCCCCTCCCACTTCATGTTGCTCAGGGGAAGTCCCGTGGCCCCCTGCTGCGGGATGTCGATGGTCCACTTCGGGGCGCCACCGCTTGCAGCGAAATGGACGATGATCTTCAGTTCCTGGCCCATGATCGAAATGGCTCCCGCCCAGGATCCTGCAAGCTCTGCCTGGGTGGATTGCTCCCCAGGCAGGACAAAAACGACCAGAAAAAAAACGACCCAAACGCACGATTTTCTCATGACGCCTCCGTTGCTTGCTCTATTATACCGGCTTTTAATCCCGAAACAACCTGCTCATTCCTGATCGAGCAACAGGCCTTGCAATTTCATTTCAGCTTCTTTATAATTCGTGGGCTATTTAGGCAGGTGCCCCATGTTCGCCAAAAAACCGGTGAAACGTTTCTCTGTCGTGTTGTCGCTCCTGGCGCTGGTCGCCCTCGGCTCGCTGCTGGCTCAGCTGGCCGAAACCAATCGCAACTACGAGCGCAGCCTGGCCCATCTGGAATACCTTGAAGCGCGCCTGGGAGAGGCCCACGAGCGTGTGCTGCAGCTGAACGGGGAGAAGCTGGCCAACCAGGGCAAGGCGGAGCGCCTCGACCTGCTGGAGTTCAAGAGCGCCACCTTCCAGAAGAAGTTCCCCGAGTTTTCGCGCATCGTCGATGTCGCCTTCCGCAAGGCGCAACGCTACGGCTTCAACCCCAACCTGGTCCTCTCGGTCATCCAGGTGGAGAGCGCATTCAATCCGCTGGCCGTCTCCCACGTCGGGGCTTGCGGCCTGATGCAGGTGCGCCACGAGGTATGGAAAGATGAGCTGCAGATCGACCGTAGCAGGATCTTTGATATCGACTACAACATCGACCTTGGACTGCGCATCCTGAAGCAATATCACGATATCGCTGGCGGCGACATGCGCCGTGCCCTATTCCTTTACAACAACGGCTACTCGTACAACAACACCGGCTAC
>JAQUQF010000249.1 GCA_028749105.1 Acidobacteriota bacterium
AAGTTCCCCCACCTGGGCAAGGATGGCGATGCCGTCCTGCGCAAGATCGGCCTGGCCAAGATGGGGCTGCACTACCCCAACAACGGCGAATTCCTGCGCCAGAAGGGGTTCTCCGAGGAGGAGATCAGCCTCTTCGCCCATTACCACGCCGCCCAGCAGCAGAACAAGCTCTGGGACTACGAGGACCTGATCTCGTTCGCCGTCATCCTGCTGCGCGACCACGACGAGGTGCGCGCCAAGTACCAGCGTCGCTTCCATTACCTGCTGGTGGACGAGTTCCAGGACACCAACCCCAACCAGTACGAGCTGATCAAGCTGCTGAGCGGCGACCGCAGCCGCATCACCGTGGTCGGCGACGACGACCAGGCCATCTATTCCTGGCGCGGCGCCAGCGTCCGTTTCCTGTCCGACTTCGAGCGCGATTTCCCCGGAGCGCGCGTCATCAAGCTGGAGCAGAACTACCGCTCCACCCCGGAGATCCTCAACTTCGCCAACCTGCTGATCAGCCAGAACACCATGCGCAAGAGCAAGCGCATGTGGTCGGACACGCAGAGCAGCCACCCGGTCTTCGTGCTGCGCAGCCGCTCCAAGGAGGAGGAAGCCGAGGAGATCGCCCGCCTGGTCAATCGCCTGCGCGACGCCAACCCCGGGCTGTTCCCGCTGGCCGTCCTCTACCGCATCAACTCCCAGTCGCTGGCCCTGGAGACCGAGTTCATCAAGCAGCGCATCTCTTTCCGCATCCTGAAGGGGCTGCGCTTCTTCGAGCGCAAGGAGATCCGCGACGCCCTGGCCCTGCTGCGCCTGGCGCTCAACCCGGCCGACGACCTGGCGTTCCTGCGCATCGTGGAATTTCTGCCGCTGGGCGTCGGCAGCCGCACCCTGGAGACGCTGAAGGCGCTGGCCCATGAGCGCTCGCTGCCGCTGTTCGCGGCCCTGGAGGCGCACCTGGGGGACAAGTTCGGCGCCAAGCCGCTGTTTCCCCTGCTGCGCGATCTGGGCCGGGGCAAGGACGAGCTCCAAGTCGCCGAGCTTCTCTCCAAACTGCTGCAGGCGTCCGGATACCTGGGGATCCTGGAGGAAAAGGGGGAGGAGGAGCGGCTCCTCAACCTGGCCGAGCTGCGGGAGTTCATCGGCAAGTGGCAGGAAGAGAACCCCGACGCCCCCTTCAGCGACCTGCTCGACCGCATGACGCTGGAGACCCGGGAGAGCCGCGGCGGCGAAAAGACGCAGGTCTTCCTGCTGACCATGCACAATGCCAAGGGGCTGGAGTTCCCCACCGTGATCGTCAGCGGCGTCAACTCGGCCTACATGCCCTTCTTCCTGCGCAAGGAGCGCGACGAGATCGAGGAGGAGCGCCGCCTGTTCTACGTGGCCAGCACCCGCGCCAGCCAACTGCTGGTCATCTCCACCGCCTCCGACCGGCCCTCCTTTTTCCTGCAGCAGGTGTCGTCCGCGTCCTACCTGCCCGCGTATTCCTTCCGCGAGATCGTCGACGGCATCTTCCCTTGCGTGCCGCAGCCGGCCGCAGCCAGGGATGACGGCCGCGTCGATGCGCGGCGGGACGGCCGCTTCATCGTCCACCCCATCTTCGGCCGCGGCCGCATCATCGAGAAAATATCCACGAGCAAATACCTGATCCATTTCAGCGATACGGGCGACAAGCTGATCGACACCTCCGTGGTCCAGGTCGAGTTCGTTTAAAACACCCGTCGATCCAGTGGAGGAGCGGATGATTGCCAGCAAGGCGGAGGAAGCGCTTGATTTCATCACCGTCACCAACAGCAGCGAGCACAACCTCAAGTCCATCACGCTGCGCATCCCCCTCCAGCGCCTGACGCTGGTCTGCGGCGTTTCCGGCAGCGGCAAATCGACCCTGGCCCACGATGTCCTCTTCTGTGAAGGCCAGGGGCGGTTTTTAGAGAGCTTTTCGGCCTATGCGCGGATATTCCAGGCGCGGATGAACCGCTCGCACACCGGCGCCATAGCCCATATCCCCCCGGCGTTGGCCCTGGGACAGCACGTCTCCTTGAACCAGCCCCGCTCCACCGTAGCCACCCTGACCGACCTGCATGGTTCGCTCAGGATGCTGTTCTCGCGATTTTCGCGGCAGGTCTCCGGCGAAAAAATGACCCGCTCCCACCTGTCGTTCAATCATCCCCTGGGCGCCTGCCCGCAATGCCAGGGACTGGGGCAGGTCCATGAGATCGACCTCGATACCCTGATCACGGACGCGGACCGGTCCTTGCGGCAGGGCGCTCTCAGCCTGAGCACGCCCAACGGCTACATCATCTATTCGCAGGTGACCATCGATGTCCTCGACCAGGTATGCCGGGCCCATGGGTTCACGGTCGACGTCCCATGGAAGCGATTGACGGACGAGCAAAAACGGATCGTTCTCTACGGCAGCGACTGCGTGCAGATCCCCTTCGGCAAGCACCCGCTGTCATCCCGGATGAAATGGACCGGCATCACCCCAAAGCCGAGGGAGCTGGGAGTGTACCGCGGCATCGTCCCGATCATGGAGGAGACCCTGCACCGGGATCCCAACCCGAATATCCTTCGCTATTGCCGGATGAAACCATGCCGCGCCTGTGGCGGACTCCGCCTGGCCGATCGTTTTTTAGACGCGTCGTACCATGGAACCACCCTGCGCACGCTGCTGTCGTCCACCATCTCGCAGCTGGCGGAGTGGGGCCAGCGGGAATTGCTGCTCCCGGACCTGTCACGGCCGGAGCGGCTCATCATTTCGGGGTTGACGGCGCACTCCCGGCTCCTGCAGGGTCTCAGCCTGGGGCACATGGCCTTGCAGCGCGCCGTCCCCACGCTTTCCCGCAGCGAAGGACAGCGCCTCCAGATCGGGAACCTGCTGAAAGATCCCATCGGCGGCATGCTGTATGTCATCGATGAACCCGGTTCCGGGCTGCATCCCTTTGAAAAGAAGCGCTTGTACAGCCGGCTCCGTGAATTGTTGGCGACCGGCAGCACCGTGCTCATGGTCAGCCACGACCGGCAGGCCCTTGATTGTGCCGATTGGGTGGTCGAATTGGGCCCGGTGGGCGGCGCCCAGGGAGGGCATCTGCTGTTCTGCGGCAGCTCCGAAGAATATGCCGCCGCCCGGGAAAATTCCGGCCTGGAAACGCCGACCCTCTCCGCCTGGCGGCGCCCGTCATCGCCACTCACGCACAAGACGGCGCCAGAGTCTCCTTGCCTGGCAACCGGCCCCATCCGCGAAAACACCCTGGCCCTCGACCGCCTCGCTTTCCCTGCCTCGGCCATCACCGCGGTTTCGGGGCCTTCGGGTTCGGGCAAGAGCTCGCTGCTCGCTTGGCTGGCAAGGAATGGCCCGGCCCGCCTGCAGGGAGAGCGCCCCATCCTCCGCGTCATCTCCATCGACCAGCAGCCGCTCGGGAAAAACGCGCGCAGCAACCCGGCGACCTACACAAAGCTTTTCGATGAGATCCGTACGCTTTTCGCCGCTCAGCCCGAAGCCGAAAAA
>JAQUQF010000250.1 GCA_028749105.1 Acidobacteriota bacterium
GGATCATCCTCCCCGACACCAAGACGGTGCAGGCCGTCTCCTTCAACTAACTCAACAATGAGTGGCGCGTCCTCGACCCGTCGATCAAGGATGATTTCGCCGCCCTGGCCAAGCTCGGCCGCGGCGAGTTCTACCTTTCGGGCCGCGATCATGCCGACAAGACTTGGCTGGTGACCTGCCAGGTTGACGATGGCCCGGTGGCCTGGTACGCCTATGACCGCGGCAGCAAAAAGGCCGAGTTGCTCTTTGTCAACCAGCCCGACCTGGCCAAGTACACGCTGGCCAAGATGGAGCCGGTGGTCATCAAGGTTCGCGACGGCTTCCAGCTGGTCAGTTACCTGACGCTGCCTTTGGGCTCCAAGGGCAAGAACCTGCCGCTGGTGCTCAATGTTCACGGCGGCCCCTGGGGACGCGATGGCTGGGGCTACGATCCCGAGGCCCAGTGGTTCGCCAACCGCGGCTACGCCTGCCTGCAGGTCAATTTCCGCGCCTCGACCGGTTTCGGCAAGAAATTCCTGCATGCCGGAGACAAGCAGTGGGGAGTCGGCTCCATGCAGAACGACCTGACCGACGCCGTAAAATGGGCCATTGCCAAGGGAATCGCCGATCCGAAGAAGGTCTGCATCTACGGCGGCTCCTACGGCGGCTATGCGACGCTGGCCGGCCTGGTTTTCACTCCCGAGCTCTACGCCTGCGGCGTGGACATTGTCGGCCCCTCGAATGTCAAGACCCTGTTCGAGTCCATGCCGTCCTACTGGGCGCCGTTCAAGAAGCAGTTTGTCCTGCAGGTGGGAGACGTGGAGAACGACGAGGCGTTCAACAGGAAGATTTCGCCGCTGTTCCATGCCAGCAACATCCGCGTGCCGCTGATCGTCGCCCAGGGTGCCAACGATCCGCGCGTCAACATCCGCGAGGCCGACCAGATCGTGAAGGCCATGCGCGACAAAAACCTGCCGGTGACCTATGTGGTCTACACCGACGAGGGGCACGGCTTCGCCCGGCCCAACAACCGCCTCGACTTCTACGGTCGCGTCGAGGAGTTCCTGGCCAAGCATCTGGGCGGCCGCAGCGAGCCATGGCAGAAGATCGAGGGCTCCTCGGCCGAGGTGCGTTGATCATCTGTCTGAAAATTCCGTCATTAAAAAAGGCGGGGACGCGGGTCCCCGCCTTTTTTTGATCCTTTTGTGGAGATTATTTCTCGCCTAGTATTTCCTTGGCCAGGGCTTCGGCGCCGTAGATCTTGTTCATGGCTTCGATCATGGCCTGGCTGCACACCGAGACGGTGCGGTTGGCGGTGTCGTCGTAGAAAAAACGGCCGATAAAGCTCTCGACGTTGCCGTCGAAAACCAGTCCCACCAGTTCGCCGGCGGCGTTGACCACAGGCGAGCCGGAATTGCCGCCGATGATGTCGCCGGTGCAGACAAAGTTCAGCGGTGTGGAGAGGTCGATCTTGTCGCGGGCGTAGGCGACGCGCTTGGGCAGGTGGAAGGGGAACTTGTTGTCAAAGCTGATGGCCCGGTCATAGAGGCCGTAAAAGGTGGTCTTGTAGGGGGCGAGGGTACCGTTCATGGGGTAGCCCTTGACCGCGCCGTAGGAGAGGCGCAGGGTGAAGGTGGCGTCGGGGTAGGCGTTCTTGCCGTAGGCGGCGAAACGCGCCTGGCCGATCTTCTCGCCGGCGGGCCGCGTCACGCTTTCGATACTGTCTTCTTTCCACTTGTTCAACTCGCGCACCAGGGGATCGAGCTTGCGTGCCAGGACGATGAAGCTGTCGGTTGACTTGGCCACGGCTGACGGGCCGCCGTCGACCAGCTGTTTGTGTAGCCTGGGATCGGCAAGCTGGGTGCCGGCCAGCAGCGCCTTGGCCGCTTCCTCGGGGGTCTTGTTATCGAGGCAGGCCTTCACGTAGGGATCGTCGGCGCCGAGCATTTCGATCATCAGCTTCATGCTGTCGACGGCCATTACCTCTTCCAGTCTGGGATAGACCGGGGCGGGGGAGAAGAGGCGGAAGCGCAACGACTCGAGCTGCGAGGTGTGGAAGCCGTCGAGGCGCTGGCCGTCGGGCTTCTGCAGCTCGGCAGCCATCTGCACCACCTGCAGGGCGATGCCGCCCAGGCGTATGCCCGGGACGCGGCGATAGGACAGCTCCTTCATGCGCGTCTTCTGCGCTTCGATGGCTTTGGCGATGTCGTCCCAGGCGGAGCCGTACTCGGCCTGCCATTCGGGATTGGCGGCGACCAGCTTGCGGAACTCGGCTTCCTGGACCGCCTTCTTCTCGATGATGCCGGCTGCTTTGAGACCGTCGTATTCGCCGCTGGAGACCTTGAGGCCGTTTTCCATTCCGAAAATCATGCCGGCCGCCTGGCGCGCCTCTTCGGGCCCGCGGGAAGCGTATTGGCGCAGGGTATTCAGGCTGCGCTTGAGGGACTGAATGCGCGTGGGATAGGACAGGTCGCGCTGGAACTCGATCTGGGCCAGGGTCATCAGGCGGTTGGTCGAGCCGGGGTGGCCGGAGACGAAGACCAGCTCGCCGTCGGCGGCGCCGTTGGCGCTCCATTTCAGGTAGTGGGCGACCTTGGCTGGCTTGCCCTTTTCATAGGCGCGGAATATGGCCATGTCCAGGTCGTGGCGCGGGTAGGTGAAGTTGTCGGGGTCGCCGCCGTAGAACGCGGCCTGCTGCTCGGGAGCGAAGACCAGCTTGACGTCTGTATACTTCTTATAGCGGTACAGCCAGTACTCGCCGCCCTGGTAGAGGGAGACCACGTCGGAGCGCAGGCCGGTCTTCTTGAGGCTCAGGCGCTCGATCTCGGCGATGGCGGCCTTTTTGGCTTCCAGGGCCTTGGCCGGCCCCATCCCTTTCTTGACCGAGGCCAGCACCCTGGCGGTCACGTTCTCCATCGAGATGAGGACATTCAGCTCAAGGTCGGGGCAGGGGATCTCGTCGGCCAGCGTCGGGGCGTAGAAGCCGTCGGCGACGTAATTCTTCTGCGGCGTGGAGACCTTCTGCAGTTGGCCCAGAGCCACGTGGTGATTGGTCAGCACTAGGCCGCTGGGGCTGACGAAGGAGCCCGAGCCGCCATCGCCCACGCGCACCGAGGCGAGGCGGATGTGCTCCAGCCAGGCCGGAGACGGCTCGAATCCGTACTTCTCCTTCAACTGCTTCAGCGGCATGTTGTCCAGGGTCCACATGCCCTCGTCGGCTGCGAGCGGACCAGCCAAGAACATAATGGTTGCGGCTGCGAACAGAAGTATTCCCGGCAGCCTTTTCAATTGGTAGTTTTTCACTAGAAACCTCCTTCTGTGAGACATGTTGTTACGAAAATACCGCAAAAAAGTTCAAAAAAGAGAAACGCTTGCTTCTTCGCAACTCGCCCTTACCCTTGCGCATGGAATTGACAGTAACCCGGTTTAAATGATATAGTGCGGTTCTACGAATGGGCCGGGGCCATGGTTTAATGGGAGAACGCGACCTTCGCAAGGTTGAGATGGCGGT
>JAQUQF010000251.1 GCA_028749105.1 Acidobacteriota bacterium
TGCTGGCCATCATGATCTTTCCGGTCATCATCCATGTCTCGCTCGAGGTGTTCCGCGCCGTCCCCCAGGAGGTGCGCGAGGCCTCGCTGGCGGTGGGCGCCACCCGCTGGCAGACCGTCAAGCATGTGGTGATGCGCAAGGCGCTGCCGGGAGTGGCGGCGGCGGTCGTGCTGGGCGTCGCCCGCGCTTTTGGCGAAACCATGGCCGTGCTGATGGTGGTCGGCAATGTCGCGAAGATCCCCAAGGGGGTCCTGGACCCGGCCTACCCGCTGCCGGCGCTCATCGCCAACAACTACGGCGAGATGCTCTCCATCCCGCTCTACGACTCGGCGCTGATGCTGGCGGCGCTGATCCTGCTGCTGGTGATCCTCCTCTTCAACGTCATCTCGCGGGCGGTCCTGCTGCGGGTGGAGCGGAGCCTCCGCTAACGGAACATGGACCGCCGCTACGTCGAAGAAAGGATCTTCAAGGGGCTGATGTTTTTTTCGACCCTGCTGATCGTCTCCAGCCTGCTGCTGATCCTGGCCACGGTCCTGGTCAAGGGCCTGCCCTACCTTTCCCTGGACATGGTCACCAAGACCCCGCAGGGGGGATACTATCTGGGCAAGGGCGGCGGCATCCTCAACGCCATCGTCGGTTCACTCTACCTGGCCGGCGGTGCCACGCTGCTGGCCGTCCTGTTCAGCCTCCCTATCGCGCTCTTCCTGAACGTCTACTCCCGCCCTGATGCGCAGCTCGTCTCCACCTGCCGCTTCGCCTTTGACGTCCTCAATGGCGTCCCCTCCATCGTCTTCGGCGCTTTCGGCTTCACCCTGATGATCTATTTCGGCATGCGCGCCTCGCTGCTGGGGGGGATCATCGCCATCGCCCTGCTGATCCTGCCCATGCTCATCCGCTCGATGGACGAGGTGATCCGCCTGGTGCCGCGCGAGCTCATGGAGGCATCCTACGCCCTGGGCGCCACCCGCTGGGAAACGGCCATGAAAGTGGTCGCCCGCCAGGCGCTTCCCGGCATCCTGACCGCGGTGCTCATCGCCTTCGGCCGGGGGATCGGCGACGCTGCGGCCGTCATCTTCACTGCCGGCTTCACCGACTCCATTCCCGATTCCCTGCTGCGCCCGGTGGCCACCCTGCCGCTGGCCATCTTTTTCCAGCTCGGCGTCCCCATTCCCGAGGTCCAGGGCCGCGCCTACGCTTCGGCGCTGGTCCTGACCATCCTGATCCTCATCATCAGCGTGGCCGCCCGGCTGCTGTCGCGCCGGCTGACCCGCCATGTCGTGAAATAGGAGCCTACCATGGAAAACCGCGCCCATATCCGCGTCGAGGAGCTGAACGTGCACTTCCGCAGCGAGCACGTCTTAAAGAACGTCAGCCTGATCATCCCCGACCGCAAGATCACGGCCATCATCGGTCCTTCGGGCTGCGGCAAGACCACCCTGCTGCGTTCGTTCAACCGCCTCATTGATGCCACGGAGGGGGTGAGGGTCTCGGGACGCGTCCTGGTCGACGACGAGAACATCCTCGACGCCAGCGCCGAGGTGACCCATATCCGCAAAAAGATGGGTCTGCTGCTGCAGAAGCCCTATCCGCTGCCCATGTCCATTTACGACAACGTCGCCTACGGCCCGCGCATCCACGGCATCAAGGATCGCCGGCGCCTTGACGAGATCGTGGAGCGCTTCCTGAAGAAGGCCAGCCTCTGGGACGAGGTGCGCGAGCGGTTGAACCAGCCGGCGTCGGCCCTGTCGCTGGGGCAGCAGCAGCGCCTGTGCCTGGCGCGCGGCCTGGCCGTTGAGCCCGAGATCATCCTCGGCGACGAGCCGACTTCCGCCCTCGACCCGCAGTCCAGCCAGCGCATCGAGCAGACGTTCACCGAATTGAAGCGCGACTATACCATCGTCATCGTCACCCATATCCTGCGCCAGGCGCGGCGCCTGGCCGACCACGTGGTATTCCTTTACCTGGGGGAGCTGGTCGAACAGGGGCCGGCCTGGGATTTCTTCAACAATCCCAAGCAGCCCATGACCAGGGAGTATATCAAGGGCTTGATCAGCTGAAGTGACAGTGACAGTGTCAGTGTCAGCAAAGCACTCACTCGAGATATATTTCATTTTGTTTTCTTTTTGGTCACTGTGATTCACATTGACGCTGGCTTTCATAATTCGTCTGAGTTTCTTGCTGTCACTGTCACTGACACTGACACTCTGTCGTGGACTCAACTCGGAAATCATGGTAGAATAGGCCACGACCGATCGATGCGCCTGTAGCTCAATGGATAGAGCGTTGGCCTCCGGAGCCAAAGGCTATGGGTTCGAATCCCGTCAGGCGCGCTTTTTCCCGAAATTAATCGCAAAAATAGTGTTACTTCTCCACTATGACCTTCAGCGGCAGTTTGGCGGAAGTGCCCGTAGCCGTGCAGAATTTGCCGCCGCTGACCAGGCTGGCCTCTTTCCTGAACGTGTCCACCTGCAAAAAGAATCCCTCCCAGGGAGCGTAGCGGAACTGGTATAGGAATGACTCCAGCCGGCAGATCCACCAGAACGGCATATGGTAAATGGGTTTCCCGTAGGTCAGCAGCGTGAATTTTTTTGTGCCCGGCTCGAAGCGCAGCTGGGTCTGCGCCAGTTTCAGCGTGAAGCGGGAAGGCGGCGTCGAAAGCGAACCTCCCGCCACGTCGACCTTGATGCCCAGGATGCGGTCCATGCCTCCCTTCTTGCAGAAATCGACGCCCCTGATTTCGTAGATTGCGCGCTCATACGTGTCGATCTCCCAGAAGAAATCACTCCACGAGACGTGTTTGATATGGTAGATGTTGGGCTTCATGCGGCACAGCTTCCAGTCCTTGCCGTCGGAAAGGAGCACATCGGCACAAACGATCTTGAATCCGTAGGTGGCTGGCTCAAAATGCAGCAGGGTTTCCGGCATCTCCACCGTGAAGGCGGACGGCTCGGGCGGGGCGATCATGATGAAGCCGGAGTGGACGTTGTTCTCCTCGCTCAATTCGCCGATACCGTCATCGGGGTCGACGACGACGGCCAGGTAATGCTTCCCGGGTGGAGTGTCTTCGGGGATTTTCAGGCTGCCGCTGAAGCTGACGGTAAGCTGCTGCCCGGCCTCCAGCAGGGGAATCGTTTCGCGTCCATTCTCCAGCAATGCGTCCTCCATGTACGCCGCCGACTCCGGCGCCTTGCGCCGGGGGATGAGGTCGTCGCCGGACAGGACGATCTCCAGCCGGATATCCCTGGCCGCAACGCTGCCCCTGTTTTCCAGCTGGGCGGTCACTTCCTGGCGCAGCGATTGCCCGGGTGCGGCGCCGACCGGATAATTGAGCTGCACGGCCAGGTCGGGGAGAGGGCGGAGAGTGACGGTCAAGGCGCGCAGGATCTCGCCCGTCTTGACGTCGCAGGCGGCCAGCTTGAGCCCCGGCCGGGGCTCAGCGACCCGGATCTTTTCCGCGGGCCAGGCGCTGTCGGCCGGGGCGAAG
>JAQUQF010000252.1 GCA_028749105.1 Acidobacteriota bacterium
GGCCCAGGCGACATCAGAAATCCTGGTGGCCAGCGGCGTCGTCACGGCCAGCATCACCGTCACCTCGCATGGCGAAGGGAATCCCCTGGTAAAAACGGCGGATGGCGTTGAAGAACCGAGGAACCGAAGAGTCGAGGTCGTGATCAAATAGCCATTTCCCAAGCCAATGCAGAATCATTCATGAAATCAGCAGCCAGCAAGCCCCCGGCTCATGGCCCCGCAAATTCAATCGCAGCCGGCAGGTCGGGAAGGCGCCGCATTTTTGCCTGGGGGCTCGTGACCACCCTGTTTTTTGCCGCGCTCTATTTCCTCAAGCCCACCCTGCTGCAACCGCTCGATTCCATGAACTATGACCTGCTTCTCCGGCATTTCCCGAACAACCATGCCAGCCCCCGGGTGGTCATTGTCGATCTGGATGAAAACAGCCTGAATCGCTTCGGGCAGTGGCCCTGGCCCCGC
This sequence comes from Acidobacteriota bacterium, assembly GCA_028749105.1. GTDB lineage: Bacteria > Acidobacteriota > Aminicenantia > UBA2199 > UBA2199 > UBA2199. The sequence goes on from JAQUQF010000252.1 coordinate 460, forward strand.
AATCAGGTTGCCGAGTTGTTTGACCGGATCACGGCCTTGAAACCGGCGGTCATCGGCCTCGACATGTTTTTTGCCGAGCCCGACAGGACATCCCCCGCTAGGCTATTGAAGGCCCTCAGGGAAGCCGGGCAACTGGATCCCGCCCTGGATCTGCGGATCGGCGAATGGAGCGACAACGACCAGGTCCTCGCCCAGGCACTGGCCAGAGGGCCCTTTGTCCTGGGCAATCAGTTTCACTTCAACCGCCTGCAAAAAAGCTCGCCGCAATGCCTCCTTCACCCAGTCACAATAGCGCTTCTGCAGGATGCGGGGGAAAAGGGGGGTGGAACAGGGCTCCCTGAAAGTTCCGGCGTTTTCTGCAATTTGCCGCTCCTCGCGGAAAAAGTCAGCGCATCGGGTTTTTTAAACTTCAGCCCCGACCCGGACGGCATGCTGAGGCGCCTGCCGCTGCTCATTCAGTACAACGGCGACGTCTACCCCAGCCTGGCGCTCGCCGCAGTTCTGAAACTAAATGGAACCGACAATGTCGTTCTGAAAAAAAACGGCCAGGCCCTGCAGGCGCTTGCCTTTCACGGGGTTTCCGTTCCGGTGGACGCGCGCGGCCAGCTGCTGATCAAGTACCGGGGCGCAAAGAACAACTACCGCTATATATCGGCGGCGGACATCATGGATCGCCGCATTTCAGCGGAGCGGCTGCAGGGACGGATCGTTTTTGTCGGCACGTCGGCGGCTGGCCTGAAAGAGACGCTGACCACCCCCTTGGCCCCCGTATTTCCGGGAATCGAGGTGCATGCCACCATTGCCGACAATCTGCTGAGCGGCGATATCATTTCCGTGCCCGGCTGGTCCACCTTCTTGGTCTTGCTGCTGGTTCTCGTTCTGGGCATTGGCATGAGTCTGTTGGCCGGCTGCAAAAACGCCGCCTTCTGCTTCATGGCCATGTTTTTATCCATCGGCGGGTTGTGGCTGGCAACGCAGCAGATTTTTTTTCACCTGGGTTTGTATGTTGGGCCGGCCTTTCCGATGGGTTCCGTTTTCTGCACGACCATGCTCCTGACCATCCTTCATTATCGCTCCGAGCGCAGGCAGGCGGAAAGGGCCGTGCTGGAAAGCGAAGCGCGCTTCCGTACGCTGTTCACCATGGCCCCCATGCCCATGTGCCATTTGTCCCTGGACGGGAAAATCCTCCATATGAATGACCGCTTCAAGGAGATGATGGGGTATGGTGATGCGGAAATGCCGACCCTGGAGCAGGTATGGAGCCTTGCACTGCCAGAGGCCGAACTGCGCGAGCAAATAACATCGAAATGGCGTTCGCATCTGGAACGCGCCCGTGCCGACCAAGGTGAACTGGAGTCATTCGAGTCCCCGATGCTCGCAAAGGATGGGGCCTCGCATGCCATGGTCATCAATACCAAATTGATTGCGGACAGCATCATCGTGAGCTTTTTTGATGTCAGCGAGCATAGAGAAGCGGAAAAGGAACGGCAACGGCTGCAGCAACGGCTGTACCAGTCACAGAAAATGGAGGCGATCGGCATTCTCGCCGGGGGTATTGCCCACGATTTCAACAATATGCTGGGTGCCATCATCGGCTATGCCGAACTCGCCATGAGAGAAATGGGCCTCGCGGATCCGTTGCGCAAGAATTTTGAGCGCATTCTCGACGCGGCCCAGCGCTCCGCCAACCTCACCCGCCAGCTGCTGGCCTTTGCCCGCAAGCAGCCCATCAAGCCCATAATGTTCGAGCTTAATGAAGCGGTCGAGGCCATGCTGAAAATGATCCGCCAACTCATCCGTGAGAATATCGAGCTGATCTGGCGGCCGGGACCAAGCCCGTGCACGGTGCGCATGGACCCATCGCAACTGGACCAGATTCTGGTCAATCTGTGCGTTAACGCCAGGGACGCCATCGCGGGCGTAGGCCGGGTCACCATTGAAACGGACACGATCTCCTGCGGCCATGAGTACAAAGCGGCCCATCCCGAGTTCATCCCGGGAGTGTATGTCCTCCTTGTCATCAGCGACAATGGCCCGGGCATGGACAAAAAGACCCTGGATCACATTTTCGAGCCGTTCTTCACCACCAAGGCCGTCGGCAAGGGAACGGGGCTGGGGCTGGCTACCGTCTATGGCATCGTAAAGCAGAATGAAGGCTTTATTTATGCCGACAGCAAACCGGGAAAAGGCAGCGTTTTTAAAGTCTATTTGCCGCTGCATCACGACGAAGCGACGGCCACAAGGCCGGAGCATGCTGAGGACATCCGCCCAAGCCGGGACGAGACCGTGCTCATCGTTGAGGACGATCCGGCTCTTCTGGAAATGAGCAAGATGATGCTGCAAAAAATCGGCTACTCGGTTTTAGCGGCCGGCACGCCAAAGGACGCGATTCGCATCGCCGAAGAAAACAGCTCCGAAATTCAGCTGCTCATCGCCGACATGGTCATGCCGGAGATGAACGGCAGGACCCTGGCCGAGAAGCTGTTGGCGATCCGGCCGAAGATGAAGCTTCTTTTTATGTCGGGCTATACCGCCGACATCATCGCCCACCAGTGCGTAATGGACAAGGAAGTGAATTTTCTGCAGAAGCCGTTCTCCTTGAAGGAGCTCGCAGCCAAGGTTCGCGAGGTGCTGGGTTGACCTGGTGCTTGCCAATGGCTAATTGTTGCCATTCCGATCAATTCAAGTTGCCTTGATCGACTCCAAACCGATCGGTGACAATTGAGAATTCCATTCCATCCAAAGAATTCTCTGAAAATGATCCTGCGGGCGGCAGCGAATCTATAGGAATTTGTCGCTCTTGCCTTTCAGGAACTGCAGGATGTTCAGCGCCTCGAGCGGCGTCAAATTGGAAATATCGATCTCCTTCAGCTTGTCGCGGATCTCGTCCCACACCTTCATTTCCATGTCCTCGGGAAAAAGGCTGGCGTTCTGGGCCGGGACCTTGTCGATGCGGCCGGTGATGCGCTCCTCGACCAGGCGGTTCAGCTCTTTCTTCTCCAGGTTGAGCAGGATCTCCT
>JAQUQF010000253.1 GCA_028749105.1 Acidobacteriota bacterium
GAACAGCCGCAGCGCCTTCCGCCTCCTTTCTTCGCTGTCGCAAAAGAAGCCCAGGCGCGGGTTGACGCGGAAACCGAGCTCGCCGAGCCGCTGCAGGATCTCCAGATGGTCGCGGCTGAAATTGCTGCTGAAAAATCCCTCGTAGACGAAGATGTTCAGGGGGACGCGGGCCGCTAGCGCTGACTTGAGATTGCGCAGCGAGCCGGCCGCCAGGTTGCGCGGGTTGGCGTACTTCTCGGCCAGGCCGGAGTTGAAGCGCTCAAAATCAGCGCGGGTAATGTAGATCTCCCCGCGCACGGCCAGATTGCCGCCTTCGCCGATGCGCAGCGGGACCTGGCGGATGGTGCGCACGTTGTCGCTGACGTCGTTGCCCGTGATGCCGTTGCCGCGGGTCAGGGCGTGGCGCAGCTCCCCTCCCTCGTAATACAGGACGATGGAGGCGCCGTCGATCTTTTCCTCGACCGTGAAGCCCACCGGTCCGGGGCAGGCGGCGGCGGTCTTCTGCAGCCATTGCGCGGCATCTTCGGGGCGGTAGATCTTGTCCAGGCTGAGCACCGGGACGGCGTGCTCCCTCTCGGGGAAGGAGTTGTCCAGGTCGGAGCCGACCCGGCGGCTGGGCGAATTGGGGCTGGCCCATTGCGGAAAGCGCTTCTCCAGGAGCAGCAGCTCGTCAAGCAGGCGGTCGTACTCGGCGTCGCTGACCTCGGGCCGGGCCTGGACATAGTACAAACGCTGGTGGCGGAGCAGCTCGCGGACCAGGTGTTCCATGCGTTTGCGGGGATCCATGGGGCCATTATAGGAAAATTCCGTCCCCGAGTAAACCGCCGGCCCGCAGCCGGGCATTTTCCCTATTTATATTGAAATCTTGACAAAAAGATTAATTAACTATACTATTTATTTTCAAAACTGTTGAAAAAAGAGAAAAAGCAATGAGTTTAAAAGGATCCCTCAGTTCGATCAACCTGGCCGACATCATCCAGCTCGTCTCCAACTCCAAGCAGACCGGGCGCTTCGTCCTCTCCCGCAGCAACGGACAGAAGGGGGCGATCTACCTGAAAAACGGCGAGATCGTCCACGCCGAGGTCGATGAGTTCAAGGGCGAGGACGCCATCTTCACCGTCATTTCCTGGGATGACGGCGAGTTCGCCTTCGAGGAAGGGGCTTTCGAAACGGGCAGCAGCGTCATCCGCCCCATCACCTCGCTGTTGATGGAGGCCGCCCGCCGCATCGATGAATGGAAGCTCCTGCGCAAGAAGATCGGCTCCATCGACGCGATCCCCGAGTTCAGCGCCATCGACCGCCAGGAGCGGCGCAAGATCTCGCTGTCGACCATGGAATGGGTGATCATCGCCAAGATCGACGGCAAAAAGAGCATCAGCCAGATATCCAGGGAGTGCGGCGTCAACATCTACGACACCTCGCGCATCATCTACGGCATGGTGACGTCCGAACTGATCAAGCTGAAATAGTCCCCGCCTCCAGCCTCCGCGCCGGAGTTTATTCAACCACGACCAGGGCCACGGCCATTTCGCGAGTGTGGGAGAGCGAGAGCATGGCCTTCTTGAGTTTTCTCCTGCGGAATTGCCGCAGCGCCGCACCCGTCAGCCGCAGTTGCGGCTTGCCCAGGCGATCGTTTTCCACCTCCACGTCCCGCCAGCTCATGCCGTCGCGAAATCCCGTCCCCAGCGCCTTGAAGAACGCCTCCTTGGCGGTGAAGCGCGCCGCGTAGTGTTGGGCCCTGGAAAACTTGCTTTCGCAGTAGGCGATCTCGCGATCGGTATAAATGCGCTGGGCGAAACCCCGGTCCTGTTCGATCAGTTTCCGCACCCGGCCGATCTCGACCATGTCCACGCCGACTCCCTTGATCATGGCACCACCTGCGACCGAGTATAGGCAAAGAGGGGCGAAAAATCAATCGGGTAGCGGCAAGAGAACGATTTTTTTATCCCCCCGGATATGGTATACTGGCGGCGGCCCATGAGAAAATTTTTCCGCAAGAACCTGAAAGTCCTGCTGATCGCCGCCAGCCTGCTGCTGACGATCGTGCTGGGGATCCTGGTCGGCCTGATCCTTGTCTACCAGAAGGGCTTCCCGCAGATAAGAAACCTGGAAGACATCCAGCCGGTGGTCATGACCACGCTCTACGACGACCGCAATATCGCCATCAAGGACTTCGCCATCGAGAAGCGCATCATCGTCAAGAGTTCCGACATCCCCGACATGCTCAAAAAGGCGATCATCGCGGCCGAGGACAACCAGTTCTATTCGCACTGGGGGATCAACATCCGCGGTTTCGTCCGCGCCGTCGGCGGCGTGCTGCTGCGCAGGAAATGGGGCGGCGGCAGCTCGATCACCCAGCAGCTGGCCCGCGGCCTTTTCCTCACCCCCGAGTTTTCCCTTTCGCGCAAATTGCAGGAAATGCTGCTGGCCATCCAGATCGAGAAGAAGTACACCAAGGACCAGATACTGACCTTCTATTGCAATAAGATCTTCCTAGGCGGCTCCATCTACGGGGTCGGGGCGGCGGCTCGTTATTACTTTGGCAAGCCGCTCCAGGAGATCAACCCGGCCGAAGCGGCGCTGATCGCCGGCATCGTGCCCAACCCCAACGGCATCTATTCGATATTCAGGCGGCCGCAGAACGCGCTCAAGCGGCGCAACTACGTGCTGCGCAAGATGCTGCTGCTCAAGTCGATCGCCATCAAGGAATACCAGGAGGCGCTGGCCGTGAAACTGCCGGAGAGGGCGGCCGACGCCGGAGTCGATTCCCTGGCCGACAATTTCACCGAGGAGACGCGCAAGTACCTGGAGGCCAAGTACGGCGACAACCTTTTGTACAAGGGCGGCCTGAAGGTTTTCACCACCCTCGACGGCGAGGCGCAAAAATGGGCCGAGGACGCCCTGCGCGAGGGGCTGCGGGTGCTGGACAAGCGCCGCGGCTGGCGCAGCCGCGAGAAGCACTTCAACCTGACGGAGAACAACCTGAACATCAAGCGCTATGCCCTCCCGGCCTGGGAAAACGCCCGCATCGAAGCCGGACAGATCATCGAGGGAGTGGTCATGGAGGTCGGCAAGAGCAAGGCGCTGGTGCGCATCGCCGACTACACGGGCGAGCTGCCTGCCGCCGCCGCCAAATGGACCAACAGGCCTTTGGCGAAGCTGCTCAAGCCGGGGGACGTGGCCCTGTTCCGCATCCAGTCCGTGGAGCCCGGCAAGAAAGAGCTGGCGTTGGCACTCGAGCAGGAGCCCGAAGTCGAAGGAGCCCTCCTGGCCGTGGACAACAAGACCGGCGAGATCAAGGCCATGGTCGGCGGCTACTCATTCCAGAAGAGCAAGTTCAACCGCGCCATCCAGGCCCTGCGCCAGACCGGCTCCACCTTCAAGCCCATCATCTACACCGCGGCGCTCGAGAACGGCTTCTCGGCCGCGACCATCATCCAGGACGAGCCCTTCTCCTACGTCGATGAGTGGAGCGGC
>JAQUQF010000254.1 GCA_028749105.1 Acidobacteriota bacterium
CTCCCCCCAGGCGGTAGACCTCGACCGCGACCTGGCTCATGGGCAGGCCGAGGACGCGGGCGATCGTCCGCTGAACGACGGTCGGCGACTGCGTGGCGGAAATGACGCGCAGGGTCCCCTTGTCGACAGGCAAGGCCACGGCAGCCTGGGTCTCCAGGTAAAGGTGCTCCTGGCCGCCCGAATCGACGCGGCCGGCGACGACCACCTCGCACAGCGGCCATGCTTTTTCCACGTCGCCGAGGGCAAAGGTGCGGCCGGGAGTGATCAGCAGATCTTGGGCGGCGGCCTGGCGCGGATCGAACACCGCGGGCAGATCCTCGACCTCGAGGGCGATCGCCTCCAGGGCGCGGCGGGCCTGCAGCGGACTCTCCGCGGCGACGAAAGCGACCGGCTGGCCGACGTAGTGGACATCACCGTCGGCCAGCAGCGGCTCGTCGGGGATGATGCCGCCGATCTGGTTCTCGCCCGGGATGTCGGCAGCGGTGAACACGGCGACAACGCCCGGCCGGCGCTTCGCCGCTTCGGCATCCAGTTTCACGATGCGCCCGTGGGCAACAGGCGACGGCAGAACGGCCAAATGGACCTGGCGGCAGGCGTCGGCCAGGTCGGCGGTATAGATGGTTTCGCCGCGTGGGTGGAAGAAGATGTCGTTCTGCTTCATGGCAGGTCTCCGGCGGCGATGCGCCCGCCCCGCCCCGCCCCGACGGGGTCCGGGAACAATTCGAGGAAATGGGCGAACAGCAGGCGGCGCAGCAGCGCCTGCTTATAGGTGGAGGAGCCGCGCACATCGCTGATCGGAGCGATTTCATCCGCGGCGACGGCAATGAATTCCCCGACGACCCCAGGCGAAATTTCCTTGCCGGCCAGAAATGCCGACGCCGCCTTGAAGTAGAGCGGCACCGGCGCCACGCCGCCCGCCGAGACGCGGGCAACGGCGATGCGCTCCCCCGCCATCTCCAGGCCGATGGCCGAGTTCACCGAGGCGATGTCCTGGTGCCGGCGGCGCGCGACCTTTTCGAAGTGGAAGCGGATGCCATCGGGCGCCAGCCTCATGCTGACCCAGGCGACGACCTCGCCCGGCCGCAGATCGAGCTTCTTGTAGCCCAGGAAAAAGTCGCTCAACTTCATTTCGCGGGCCTTGCCGCCAGCACGCAGACTGATGTCGGCGCCGAGGGCCAGGAAAATGACGCTCAGGTCGCCGATCGGCGATGCATTGACGATGTTGCCGCCGATGGTGGCGCGGTTGCGGATCTGGGTGGAGGAGACCAGGCGCAGCGCGCCTGCCAGGTCCGGCAGCATGGCGGCAAGCAGGGGCGATTCCATCAGGGCGGCGACCGGGGTGGCGGCGCCGATGTAAACGCGTTCGTTGGACGGCCAGACTCCCGCGAAGCCCTCGCGGCGCGCCATAAGCAGGATGTCCTTTTCGGGCAGGTCGCGGCCGCGCTGCACATAGAGGTCAGTGCCGCCGCCCATGACCACGGCCCCCGCCTGGCCTTTTTCCTTCGGCCCTGAAGGTCGCCGCCGAGGGGCTTGCACCCCGCCCGCGGAGGCGGCAAGCGCCGCCAGGCGTGCGGCAATGCCCGCAAAATAAGGGGGGACAGCGCCGGCGGCGATAAGCGCCGGCAGGCGGCCGGAGGCGCCGAGCACCCCGGGACGCAATTCGCGCAGCAGGCGTTCCAGCGCCCGGCGGATCGACGCGTACCCCGTGCAGCGGCAGACATTGCCCTCGATGGCCGTGACGGCTCCGTCGTCTTCCAGGGAGGCGTCTTCCAGCAGGAAGCCGGTCAGGCTGACGACGATGCCCGGGGTGCAGAATCCGCACTGGCTCGCCCCCTCGCTGACGATGGCCTGCTGCACCGGGGTCAGACTGGCGTTGTTCAGCCCCTCGATGGTGACCACGTGGCGGCCGGCGGCGTCGGCCAGGGGAAAAAGGCAGGAGTTCACGGTCCGGTAGCGGACGCGGCCCGCCTCCAGCGTCCCCAGCAGCACGGTGCAGGCGCCGCAATCGCCCTCGCGGCACCCCTCGCGCGTGCCGGTAAGCCGCCGCTCGTTGCGGATGTAGTCGAGGAGGACGGTGCCGGCGGGCAGCTCGCTTCCCACTTCGCCATCGTTCAGAATAAAGGAAATCCTGCTGCTCATATTTTGACCGTTATCATAGTGAAGGCCCGGAAAATTGTCAAATACAGATCCTTTTGCCTCCGCGTCACTTGTCACGCTCTATGCGTTACTCGGCCTCCTGGCACTGATAATGGAAGCGCCGGTCACGGCGGCGATGATGATCGCTCCGCCGATGACGGCATGGATCCCCGGCCTTTCACCCAGCGCCAGAAAGACCCACACCGGGTTGAAGACCGGTTCGATGACTGCGACCAGGTTCGCTGTGACCGCGGTGATGCGCTTGATGGCTGCCGCGAACAGGATCGCCGCCAATCCGACCTGGAAGATCCCCAGCATGGCGATGGCGCCGGCAGCCTTCCAGGTAAAGACCGGAAGCGGCAGGAAAAGGGTAACCGCCAGACCGATGGCGGCAGTGAACCAGTGCGCGAGCAGCATCGACTCCAGCGGCGAGGCGTCTTTCTGCTTGCGCAGCAGGACGTAGCAAAAGCTGAAGGTGAGCCCCGAGCACAGCGCCAGGACGTTGCCCAGCAGGCGGCCGCCGCCGATCTTGTCCATGAACAGCAGCACCATGCCGCCGGCGACGAAAATGAAGGCGACCCAATGCTCCCAGCGCGCCCGTTCCTTGAGCAGCCAGGCACCGATAATGGCCGTGAACACTGGGCCGATGTACTGCAGCAGGATGGCGTTGGCGGCGGTGGTGGTCTTGTTGGCCGCGACGAAGAGCAGCATGGTCGCCGCCTGGGCCAGGGCGGCACCCACCTGGGCCGGCGACCAGTGTATATGGGGCTTTTTCAGCCAGGCGAGAACAACCAGCGAGGAGACCAGGCTGCGCATGCCGGCAATGGCGAAGGGGTGCCAGTCGATGACCTTGATGAACAGCCCGGCGCTGCTCCAGAGAAACGCCGTAACCGCCATGGCCCAGATGCCTAGTTTCAACTCGCGCGCTTTATGGTCAACCATCCTAGGGAACCAATTGGTAGAGGAAAAAATTTGCCCTACTTGATTTCCAATCTTTGCCCGTAGCACTTGCGGCACACCGAAACGTACTTGTCGTTGCCGCCGATCTCGATCTGCGGACCCTCGCCCACCGGCCGGCCGTCCTTGTACTTGAGCAGCATGGTCGCCTTCTTGGTGCAGTACCAGCAGACGGCCTTGACCTCCTCCACCTTGTCGGCGAAGAGCAGCAGCGCCTCGCTGCCGCTGAAGAAATGGTTGCGGTAGTCGTTCTTCAGGCCGTAGACGATGACCGGGATGTTCAGCCGGTCGACGATGCGCGTCAGCATGACCACCTGCTCGCGGGTGAGGAACTGCCCCTCGTCGACCAGCACGCAGTCGGGCTTGGCCGCGG
>JAQUQF010000255.1 GCA_028749105.1 Acidobacteriota bacterium
AAAGCTGTGAAATTCGCCAAAAAGGAGATCGATTTCCTATTTCGCTATGACTACTTTGCCTCGTCCTTCACGCTTGGCGCGATAAAGCGCCATGTCGGCAGCCCGCAAGACGGCTGCGCTGGAGGAGCCGTCCTCAGGGATGGCGGCGACGCCAAGTGAGGCGGGCCGCTTCAAACAGGCGGCGGTAACGAAGTTCTGACTCCTTCAGCGTCGGCACGATGACATTTTCTTCTTCCACGCGGCTGCCCTTCATGGCATCGTCAAGTACGCCTCGAAGATATCGCGGAACGGGCCGTGGTTTTTCTTGAAGGCCGATAAAACAGCCGGATCCAAGTGCTCGGGCAGGCTGCGGCCATCTCCGCGGCTTATAATGTCCACGGCTTGCAGATGGTCGAAGGGGGGTTTGTAGGGACGCTGGCTTCTTATGGCGTCGTAAATATCGCAAATAGTCACAATGCGCGCCGGCAGCGAAATCGCCTCGCCCCGCTTGCCGTTCGGATACCCCCCGCCGTCCCAGCGCTCATGGTGATCGAGCGCGATCTCGGCGGCCATCCTGAGGTAGGGTGAGTGGCTGTTGCCGAGGATCTTCGAGCCAATTGCGGCGTGCCCCTTCATGATCTCCCACTCCTCCGGCGTGAATTTTCCCGGCTTGAGCAGGATATAGTCGGGAATACCTATTTTGCCGATGTCGTGCATCGGGCTCGCGAAAAAGATCTTGCCGACGAACACTTCATCCAGGCCAAGGATCCCGGCAAGCTCGCGGCAGTAATAGCTGATGCGCTGCACGTGAGAGCCGGTCCCGACATCCTTGTGTTCCGCCGCCCGCGTCAGCGTGAAAATGGTTTCCAGGTAGCTATCCTGAAGATCGGCGGTCCTTTCCCGCACCCGTTGATCCAGCACGTCGTTGGTGTTGTGCAATTCCCGGTGCAGCAGGCGCACTTCCAGCATGTTGTGCACGCGCGCCAGCACCTCGGCCAGATCGAATGGCTTGCTGATGAAATCCCTGGCGCCGGCCTGGAGCGCGCTCAGCTTATGGCCCGGTTGGGCGGTGATGACCAGCACCGGCAGGTAGCCGTCCGGATCAATTGCCTTCAGTGCCGCCATCACCTGGAACCCGTCCATGCCGGGCATCTGCATATCGAGCAGGATCAGATCATAATGGTTCCTGAGGTGAAGGTCGTAGACAGCGTCCGGATCCGTCGTGGACGTTAGGGAAACATAGCCGGCATTGCCCAGTATGCGCTCGAGCAGAATGACATTGACTTTCTGATCATCAACGATCAGGACTTTGCTGTGAAGAATGTCAGATTGACTTATCATGGGAACCGCCGCGTCTCATTTGGACTTGTCAGATTTTTTTTCCGCAAATTCCAGCGCCAGATCCAGCGCCTCCATGAACCTGCTGACCTTGATGGGCTTGATGATATAGCGGAAGAACCCCGCCTTCAGGCCCCGCTCGATATCGTGCGGCATGGCATTGGCGCTGATGGCAATGACGGGGATGTGCGCCGTGGCCGGGTTTGCGCGCAGGAAATCCAGGGCTTCGAAGCCGTTGATGCCGGGCAGGTTGATGTCCATCAGGATCACATCCGGCTGGGACAGGCACGCGGTTTCAATGCCGCTATTCCCATTCACGGCTGTCAGCAGATGGATATCGGGGTGGCGGGCGATGATTTGCGCGACCAGCTTCAGGTTGGCCGGGTTGTCTTCAATATAGAGCAGGGTATGCGGCCCCGCGGCGCGCGGCACCGGCGTTTTCGGTACTACCGCGGCGTCGCTTCCTTCCAGAGATAGATACGGCTCCGCACAGGCGCCGAGTTCGAACCAGAACACGCTGCCCGTCCCGACGGAGCTATCCACGCCGATCACGCCGCCCATCAGTTCGACCAGCCGCTTGGCCACCAGCAGGCCGATACCAGTGCCTTCCTCACCGCTGGCCTCCTGCCCAAGACGATTGAATGCCTGGAAAAGATGCTCCTGCTGTTCCGCATCCAGCCCGGCGCCGGTATCCCGGATGCTCACGCGAATGATTCCCGGCGTGCTTTCACTGCAGTCCACCTCGACCTGTCCCTGCGTGCGGTTGTATTTGATGGCGTTGGAAAGCAGGTTGATCAGGACCTGCTTCACGCGAATTCGATCGGCCAGGACAAAACAGGGCCTGTCGAAGCGGGGGAAGATCATGTGGATGCCGTGCTCCTGTGCCTGCGGTTCGACCATGCCCCGGCATTCGTGCATGACTTCGGCCAGCGACACCGGTTCTCGCGAAAGCGGCACCTGCTGGGACTCGATCTTGGCCAGATCGAGGATCTCATCGATCAACTTCAACAAGTGCCATCCCGCCCCAAGGATCTGGGAGATGCTTTCCTTCTGCTCGGGCGTGGGTGGAGTGGCATCGGACTCCAGCAGCTGGGCGAAACCGAGGATGGCGTTGAGCGGGCTGCGCAGCTCATGGCTCATGCTGGAAAGGAAATCGGATTTCGCCAGGTTGGCTTTTTCCGCCACAGCGGTGGCGTTTTCCAGTTCGACGTTCTTTTCCTGCAGCACCTGGTCCAGTCGCTTGCGCTCCGTAACGTCGCGCGCGGCGGCGTAAACGCCCTGCAGTTTCCTGTCCCGATCGTAGAAGGTGGTGGCGTTCAGAGACACCACCGTTTCCCTGCCATCCCTGGCACGTGCAGTGAGCTCGTAATTGGTGACCTTCTTTTCGCTCAGCACCAGCTTGATGCTCGCCTCGGCCCGGTCCGGGTCGGTGAAATAATTCTTGAATGGAGCGCCGATCAATTCGTCGCGCGTGCAGCCGGTGAGCTCCTCCATCTGTCTGTTGACATCGGTGATGATGCCGGACGGATCGGTGGTCATCAGCGCGTCGATGTTGGATTCGAACAGGGAGCGGGTGTAGAACTGATGGTCGCGCAGGCGCTGGGCGAGCTGCTTCTGCTCCGCCTCGACCTGCTTGCGGGCGGTGTTGTCGGTGCCGATCAGCAGGTAGCCGATGATGCCGCCTTGCTCGTCGCGCAGCGCCGTGACCGACACGATGGCCGGGAAGCGGCTGCCGTCCTTGCGGATGTAGGTCAATTCGTAGATGTCCTCGATGCCGCGCGAGGCCTTGAAGACCAGCGCCTCGAAGCCCGGCGAAATCGGGGTTGCCAGCTCCAGGCTCAGCGCTCTGGCGCGCGCGATCACCTCCTGCGGGTCGGAAATGTCGGCCGGCGTGACCTGGTTCAGGACGTCGGCGGCCGCGTAGCCCAGCATGCGCTCGGCGCCGACATTGAATATCTGGATGACGCCCTTCTCGTCGGTGGCGATGCTTGAAAAGTTGGCGCTGTTGAAGATCGCGTCCTGCAAGGCCCCGCTCTTAATGGAGCGAATTTCCCTTTTTTCTGAGTTCAAGGACCCTCCCCGTTTGCCCTTCCCCCACGGTTAGGAGCAACTGTCCCGAATAAAAGCACATTTCCTGTCA
>JAQUQF010000256.1 GCA_028749105.1 Acidobacteriota bacterium
CCTGGCTTTCCGATGGCGCTTCCGGCGCCTGCAGCGCCATGAGCGCGAGCTGGAACCCCTGGTCATGGAGAGGACAAGCGAACTGTCCCGGGTCAACCACGACCTGCTCCAGGCCAACCGCGTCCAGGACGAGTTGCAGCGCATTGCGGTCCACGATCTGAAGAACCCCCTGCAGACCATCATCGGAGCGACCGAGCTGATCAAGTTGCGCCAGCGGGAGTTCCCGGCGATCGTCATTTTCGCGGAAAAGATCATGCTGGCCTGCAAGCGCATGCTGACCATGATCCACGAAATGCTCGAAATCTCGCGCTTCGAGAGCGGCGACATCAAGCTGGAGCTGCAGACCGTCGATATCGGCGAGCTGATCATTTTGGTCGCCGATGACTTTTCCGAGCAGATGAAGCATAAAGGGCAGTCGCTGGAACTGGCGCTCGAACCGGGATGCATCGTCAATGGCGACCTAGAGTGGCTGAAGGAGATCTTCCACAACCTGATCAGCAACGCCGTGAAGTTCGCCCCCCTGCACTCCATGATCTCCATTGGAGCGCTCGTCCGGGAGACGATGATCCAGGTAGCGGTGCGTGACCAGGGGCCTGGGCTCACCGCGGAGGACCAGGGCAAGCTTTTCAAGAAATTCCAACGCTTGAGCGCCAAGCCCACCGGCGGCGAATCCTCCACCGGGCTGGGGTTGTCCATTGCCGAGCTGCTGGTGCGCAAGCACGGCGGCCGCATTTGGGCCGAAAGTGAGCCGGGAAAGGGAAGCACCTTCTTCGTGGAACTGCCCCGTTCCTGACGGCGGCAGCCTTAATCTCTATGTCCCCGGCGGCGGGACGGTCATTTTTGCCTTCAACTCCAGGATGCGGCCGCAGGCTTCGTCGATGCGGGCTTTGCTGACGCGGCCGGAAGCCACCAGGCCGAGGACGGCGTCGCAGATGCGAACGGCCGCATGGCGCTGATAGCGCAGGTTATTGGCGATGAGCAGGATGTCGTTGCCGGCGTTCAGGGCCAGCTGCAAGGCTGTTTCCCGGTCATATCCGGCGCTGATGGCCTTCATGTCCAGGTCATCGGAGATCACCACCCCGGCAAAGCCCAGCTCCCGCCGCAGCAGGCCGCCGATGATGGCTGCGGACAGCGTCGCCGGGAACTCGGGATCGAGGTGGCGGTTGAAGACGTGGGCGGTCATCACCGTGTCGGCCATGCCGGCGGCGATCAGCCGGCGATAGGGCTCGAGTTCGGCCGGCTTCCAGGTCTCGCTGACGTCGGTAAAGCCGAGATGCGAATCCTGACGCGAGCTGCCGTGGCCGGGAAAGTGCTTCAGGCAGCTGATGATTCCGTGTTCGCCCTGGGCTTCGATCACGGCCAGGGCATGACGCACCACGACCGCGGCATCGGCCGAGTAGCTGCGCTCGAACCTGCCGATGACCGGATTGGCGGGGTTGAGGTTCAGGTCGACCAGGGGGGCGAAATTGAGATTGAAGCCGGCCTTGGCCAGGACGGCGGCAGTTGCGGCGGCGCAGCGGCGGGTCAGATCCGGATCATCATTCTTCCCCAGGAACTGCGCCGAAACGGTTCCCGGAAAGCCATGCTTCTTTTTCAGACGCGCCACCTTGCCGCCCTCCTGGTCGACGGCGACCAGCAGGGGGACGGTGGCGGCTTCTTGCAGCGTGTGGATGAGACGGCGCACCTGCAATGGGGAGCGGATATTGCGCCGGTCGCTGCCCAGCAATACGTCGTGGTCGAACAGGACCACGCCGCCGACGCAGCCGGAGCGGATGTCGTGAATAACAGGGGAGCGCGGGCCGGCTTCCAGGCCGCGGAAGCCGACCATCAGCAATTGGCCGACCTTCTCGCGCAGGGTCACCGCATCACATGCCGTAGCGGTCGATGATCTCTTGCTTGCTCTTGTGCAGGATAGCGAACTTCTTGCCGACCTTGGTGAAGGCGGCTAGGGCCTTGTCCAGATGGTGCTGATCGTGGGCGGCCGACAGCTGGGTGCGGATGCGCGCCTGCCCCTTGGCCACGACCGGGAAGAAGAAGCCCACGGCGTAGATGCCCTCCTGGTAGAGTTCCCTGGCGAAATCCTGCGACAGCTTGGCGTTGAAGAGCATCACCGGCACGATCGGCGTCTCGCCCTCCTTGATGATCAGCCCGGCCTCGGTCAGCCCTTTTCTCCAGAAGGCCGTATTCCGCTCCAGCTTGTCGCGGCGCTCGGTGGTCTTGGAGATGATGTCGAGGACGGCGATGGCGCCCGAGACCACCACCGGCGGTATGGTGTTGGAGAACAGGTAGGGCCTGGCTTTCTGCCGGCACATCTCCACCAGCTCGCGCCGCCCGGAGACGCAGCCGCCGGAGGCCCCGCCCAGGGCCTTGCCCAGGGTGGTGGTGATGATGTCGATCTTGCCGAGCACGCCGCAGTGCTCGTGGGTGCCGCGGCCGGTTTTGCCGATGAAGCCCGAGGCGTGCGAATCGTCGACGAAGACCAGGGCGTTGTACTTCTCCGCCAGCGCGACGATCTGGTCCAGTTTGGCCAGGTCGCCGTCCATGGAGAAGGAGCCGTCGGTGATGATCAGCTTGACGCGGGCGCCCTGGTGCAGCTGCAGTTTTTCCTCGAGGTGGCCCATGTCGGAGTGCTTGAAGGTGTCCTGCTGGGCCTTGCACAGGCGCATGCCGTCGACGATCGAGGCGTGCACCAGGCGGTCGGAGATCATCACGTCCTGTTCGTTGAGGACGGCCTCGAACACGCCGGCATTGGCGTCCATGCAGGAGGGGAATAGGATGGTGTCTTCCGTGCCCAGGAAGTTCGTCAGCTTGCCTTCCAGCTCCTTGTGGATGTCCTGGGTGCCGCAGATGAAGCGCACCGAGGACATGCCGTAGCCGCGGTGGTCCAGTCCTCTGCGCGCCGCCTCGACCACGTCGGGATGCGACGAGAGGCCGAGGTAGTTGTTGGCGCACATGTTGATCACGCGCTGGCGCTTGGCGCCGGCCGGGAACTCCACCTCGATATCGGAGTCCTGAGGGGAACAGATGATGCGCTCTTCCTTGAAGATGCCTGCCGAGCGGATGGCGTCCAGCTCTTTCTTGTAGATGCCGCGGATGTCGTCGTTGAATGCCATGGTGCGCCTAACGGACGTTGAATTCCTCAAGCATTTTGAGGATGTTGTTCACCGAGTCAAAGGCCTCGGGGGTGGCCTTGGCGTCGGGGATCTGGATGGCGTACTTGGTCTCCAGGAAGCGCTTCAGCGAGACCATGGAGAAGGAGTCGACGATACCGCCCGAGATCAGCGGCGTGTCGTACGAGATCTCGCGGTCGTCGTCTTCCTCCAGATACTCTTTTTTCACGTAATCGAGGATCGCATCTTTCAGTTCGGCCATGTTTTTCTCCTTAGTGGTTTGCCACGATCATTTTTTACATGGAAAGGGGGCGAAAGTCAATAGGATGAAAGCGGGGCGGAC
>JAQUQF010000257.1 GCA_028749105.1 Acidobacteriota bacterium
CGTGATGACCGTGTCGCCCACCGCCTCCCCAAGGTAGTTCTCGGCGATGCCCTTCAGGTAGCCCAGGAACATCCCGGAGATCTCCTCGGTGGAGTAGGTGCTGTCCGCCAACTTGACCTTAATGTCGCCGTTGGCGGCCTCGACGATTTCGTAGCCGACCCGCTTGCAGATCTCCCTGACTTCCGGGCTGTCGAATTTGCGGCCGATCAACCGCTTGATCCCCCAGACGGTATTCTTGCTGTTGGTGATCATCTGCCGCTTGGCGGCGTTGCCGAAGATCCGCTTCTTGTCCTGGGTCCGGGCAATGACCGTCGGAATGACCCGGGCGCCCTCGGGGTTGGGGACGATCAGCGCCTCCCGCCCCTCCAGGTAGCTGATGCAGGAGTTCGTCGTTCCCAGGTCGATGCCGATGTTCTTGGCCATCAGGAGTTCGGCTCGGATTCCGCCGGGGGCGTATTCACGGCCGGGACCGCCACTTTGGTCAGGACCGGGCGCAGCAGCTTGTTGTTATACGTGAAGCCCTTCTGGTAGACTTCGATAACCACCGGCTGGCTGACGCCTTCCCGCTCCTCCTTGCTCAAGGCCTCGTGGAAAGAGGGGTCGAAATTCTTGCCCAGGGCGTCGATCTCAAGCACCTGGTACTTTTTCAGCAGTTCCAGGAACTGTTTGCGGATCATCTCCACGCCGCTGACGACCCCCTTCTCCTGTTCGTTCGTCTTCGCCTTCAGCGCCCGCTCCAGGTTGTCGTAGACCTGCAGCAGGTCGAGGAAGAATTCCGTCAGCACGTACTTCTGGAACTCGTCCTTCTCTTTCTTCATGCGCTTGCGGAAATTGTCCATCTCGGCAAGCCCGCGCAGGTATTTGTCCTTGAATTCGTCGCGTTCGGCGTTGGCCTTCTTGAGGGGGTCCTCGGCTTCCGGAACCTTCGGATAGTGTTTTCTATGGATGTTTCTTTTCTTCTGGGCCGGATCGTCGCGGACGATCTTTTCGCGGGCTTTCGCTTCGTCGGCGTCCGGCTCGCCCTCGTCCGGGACATACCCGATGCCGTCCCTGTCTTCGTCGGTCGTCATATATCCCTCGCTGTTCCCAATGCAGCCGGCCTGGCCGCATGTAATGAAAATTTTATTATAATAAAGGCCGCTTGTCAATTTTCAGGGGCGCCGGATCGTGGGCCGGACGGCGGCAGCTGCGGTTGCGCCGCGCCCGGATCTATGGTATTTTATCCCCATGGCCGTCGTTGTCCGGACCCACGAAGGAGAGGATCGTGCGAACAGGAGAAGGGAAAATTCCCTGCTCCAATCGCGGGGGCTCGCCCTTTTGCTGGTTTTTTTCCTTTTCATTTTGGTCCTGGCTTTCGTGTTCGGCGACCGCGGCATGGTCGAGATCATTCGCACCCAGAAAGAGATCAAGGCGCTGCAGTCGACCATCCAGGAACTGGAGATGCAGAAACAGAAGCTGACCCGGGAGATCGAGATGCTGCGCAACAACCCCCTAGCGCTGGAAAAAAAGGCACGCGAGAACCTGTGGCTGATGAAAAAGAATGAAAAGGTCCTGGTTCTGGTCAAAGAGAAAAAGGAGGCCTCCCATGAATAGCATGAAAACCGTGTTGCTGCTCGGCTCCCTGACCGGGATTTT
The DNA here is from genome assembly GCA_028749105.1 of Acidobacteriota bacterium. Classification (GTDB taxonomy): domain Bacteria; phylum Acidobacteriota; class Aminicenantia; order UBA2199; family UBA2199; genus UBA2199. Next base: position 1,636 of record JAQUQF010000257.1, read on the forward strand.
CCTGTTCGTCGGCGGCATGGCCGGAGGACAGAGCGGCATGCTGATCGCACTGGCCATGGCCGGAGTGATGAATTTCGTTTCCTACTGGTTCTCCGATAAAATCGTCCTGAAATCGTACCGCGCCAGCGAGCTTTCCGAGAGCGAGGCGCCGCGGATCCACGCCATGGTCCGCGAGCTCTGCCAGCAGGCGCAGACGCCCATGCCCGCCATCTACGTTTTCGAGCAGGACTCCCCCAACGCCTTCGCCACCGGCCGCAACCCGCAAAAGGCGGTCATCGCCCTCTCGCGGGGAATCATGCAGCTGATGGGAGATGCCGAGCTGAAAGGGGTGATCGCCCACGAACTGACCCACGTCCTGAAACGCGACACGCTGCTGCAGACGATCGCCGCCACCCTGGCCGGGGCCATCATGTTCCTTGCCTACCAGGCGCGCTGGTTCGGGATGTTCGCCGGCGGCCGCGACGACGACGAGCGCGGCGGGGTGCTGGGGATGCTGATCATGGCCATCCTGGCCCCGCTGGCTGCCAGCCTCATCCAGATGGCGATTTCACGCTCACGGGAATTCAAGGCCGACGAGGGCGCCGCTCAGCTGACCCACGATTCGCAGGGGCTGGCTTCGGCGCTGGAAAAACTTACCGCCTATTCCAAGAGACTGCCGCTGCAAGCGACGCGACAGACCGCGCACCTGTTCATCGTCTCCCCTTTTAGCGGCAAGAGCCTGATGAATCTCTTTTCGACCCATCCACCCATCGAAGAGCGGGTCGCCCGCCTACGGGCCATGCGGCTTTCCTAATCAGGACAGGAGAGAAATCAGACCTGGGTGGTGAGGAAGATCGCCGCCCCCATGTGCCCCAATTGATCCTGGAGCTCCTCGATCTTGTCGATGTGGGCGTCCTCTTCGTTCAGGATTTTCTCCAGGATCTCGCGGGTGGCGAAATCGGCCAGTTCTCCAGCCAGCTTGATGGCCTGGTTGTAAGCCACGATGGCGTCGGCTTCGGCGGCGTGGTCGGCGGCCAGTTGCTTGGCCACATCGGCGCCGATCGCTATTTTTTTCAGATTGGTGACAACCGGCAGTCCTTCCAGAAAGAGGATGCGGCCGATCAGTTTTTCGGCGTGCTTCATCTCGTCGATGGCGCGCTTTTCGAAATGCTTGTGCAGCTTCTCGTATCCCCAATTGGCGTTCATTTCCGAATGCACCATGTATTGGTTGACCGCCGTCAACTCATCCGCCAGCAGCGCATTCAGGGTTGCAATCAGTTTCTTGTTTCCTTTCATTTTGACCTCCCTTGAAATAAGAGCAAATTGTACACGCCAGAAGAAGGAATGTAAAGGCCGGCGCCGGGAACCGGCTCAGCCCCCGGTCCAGCTGTTTACGAGCAGACGCTGGTACAGCTCCTCCTGGCGCGCCACCAGGACATCGGCCGACCACTCGCTGAAATCCTCAGCGTCGAAACCGCCCAGTTTTTGGCGCAACTCGGCATCGCCGGCCAGTTTCAGTATGGCCGCGGCAAAGCGGTCGTGGTCGGCGGCGGGCAGCAAAAATCCGTTCTTTCCGTCGCCGACCACTTCGCGGTTGCCCGGAATGTCGCTGGCTACGATCGCTTTCTTTTTTAGGCGCAGCTGCACCAGGCTCTGGGGCAAGCCCTCCCAGAGGGCGGTGGAGATGCCGATATCGAACGCATCCATAGCGTTCTCCACGTCGCGAATGAACCCGGGCAGGCGAAAATTGCTGGCGATGCCAAGCCGACGGAGCTCGGCCTCCAGTGCCGGCCGTTGCTCGCCGTCGCCGGTGATGATGAAAAAGACG
>JAQUQF010000258.1 GCA_028749105.1 Acidobacteriota bacterium
GTCGGCCAGGTCATCCGGGCGGCCGGCTTTATCGAAGCCGACCTCAAACCGCTGCCGGAATTCGGCTACGGGCTCCACCCGGACATCATGACCTCGCTCGAGTTTGAGGCCTGGACGGCGGAGGCGGGTCCCAACAACGGCCGCATCGTCTGCAAATCCGGCGGCGGCAGGCCCGCGAACATCGCCTTCATCCAGTGCAGCGGCGCCCGCGACGACCGGCTGCTCCCCTGGTGCTCTGCGGTCTGCTGCATGCACGCCCTCAAGCAATCCTCCTGGGTGAAGCGCCGGGACCCCGGTATCGACTGCTGCATCTTCTATACGGACCTCCGCACCGTGGGACGGGACTACTACGCCTATTCCCGGTGGGCCGAGGACAAGGCCGGCGTGCGACTCGTCCGGGGGCGTCCCGGGCTGATCCATCCGCTGCCCGGTGGCGGCATCGCCGTGAAATTCGAGGATACCTTGACGCAGAAACGGGAGATCCGCCGCTTCGACATGGTGGTCCTCAACGGGAACCTGCGGCCCTCCGTCGGGGAGCGGTATGAAAGCGGCGCGGAACCTCCGGCCGAAGCCTGCGGCTTTGCCGCCGAGCCGGCGGACGTGGCGCAATCGGCCTGGCAGGGCTCTGCCGCGGCCATGAAAGCCCTCAACTGCGATAAGGAGGGGCCATGCCGGGTGTGATCGTCTTTCTCTGCCGCTGCTGCGGCCGCATCGAGCCGACGGTGGACCTGACCGCCCTCCGGGAGAACCTCGACCGCGCCGAAGGCGTCGCTGCGGTCGAAATCCGGGACACCCTCTGTCTGCCCGAAGACCGCGCGGCGGTTCTCCAGTCCTTAAAGGACAGCGGCGCCGACCGGATTCTGGTTGTCGCCTGTTCTCCTTACGGGAAGGCCGGCGATGTCGTCACGACGCTGTCGGCGGCCTGCGGCGGCGACCGATCCCGTGTCCGCTTGGTCGACATCCGCGAAGGGTGCGCCTGGATCCACCGGGGAGACCCGGCCGGGGCGACCGCCAAGGCGGGCGACCTGATCCGGATGAATCTCGGATTTCTGCGTCACGGCAAATGCTCCGCCGATGCGGTCGTGGCCGTGCAGCCCGAATGCCTCGTCCTCGGGGCCGGTCCCGCAGGGCTGGCGGCGGCCCTGGGCGTGGCCCGGGCGGGCCGGCAGGTCCATCTGGTGGACCGGGCGGCCGGCGGGGGCATGGTCAAGCTCCTGTCTCGCGTTTATCCCACCGATCAGCGTGCCGAGGAGCGGATCAACCCCGCCCTGGATGCGATCGCGGGAAACCCGCTGATCACCTTCCATGCCAAGAGCCGCGTGGCGGCGGCCACCGGCTTTGCCGGCGACTTCAGGATCCGGCTGGCCTCGGGGACGGAGGAAAGGAATCTCCGTGTCGGCGCGGTGATCCTGGCCACCGGGTCCGGGGTTCTGTTGCCCAAGGGGCTCTACCGGTACGGCGAACTCAAGGAGGTGCTGACGCTCATGGAGCTCGAACGGCGCCACCGGGACGGGAAGCCGTCGCCGAAGCGCACCGTCTTCATCCAGTGCGTCGGTTCCCGTTGTCCCGAGCGGCCCTACTGCGCCACGATCTGCTGCCCTTCGGCGGTCAAGAACGCGGCCCTGATCAGGCGGGCCGACCCCGAATCCGAGGTGACGATCCTCCACCGGGACATCATGATGCCGGGCCACATTCTGGAGCGCTACTACAGGAGCGCCATGGAGGCGGGCGTCCGCTTTATCCGCTTTGCCGCCGAGGCGCCGCCGGTCCTCTCCGGCGCGGGACAGGTCGAGAGGGTAGACGTTTTAGACGCCGTCACGGGCGTCAGGCGCGAACTGGCTGCGGACCAGGTGATCCTGAGCACGCCGCTGACGGCCAACGCCGACAATGCCAAGCTCGCGGCCCTCTTCGGCATCGAAACGGACCGGTACGGCTTCTTCCGCGAGGACTATCCCCTCCACCCGCTGGAAACCCGGCAGGCGGGGGTCTTTATCTGCGGCTCGGCCCGCTGGCCTGTTGCCTCCGCCGATGCGGCGGCCCAGGGCGAGGGGGCGGCGATGAAGGCGCTGGCGATCCTCGGCCGGGAAAAGATTTCGGCGCGTGCCTTGAGCCGGTTGCCCGAAGGGAAGCTGGGCCATGCCCGCATCGAGAACTCCTCCTGCTCGGGCTGCGGCAACTGCGTGGCCGTCTGCCCCTACGAGGCCTGCACGCTCCAGAAGGTGGGCGGGGCTTTGGTCAGCCGCGCCAACAAGATGCGCTGCCGGGCCTGCGGAAGCTGCACATCCGTCTGTCCGAACGGAACGATCCAGATGCCCGAACACAACGCCCGGGCCGTCGGGGCGATGATCCGTCGGGCCTTTTCCCCGAGGGAGGCGCGATGAACGCCCCGGAGAGGACCGACAAGAAGCCTTCGACCCGCGTTCTGGTCTTTGCCTGTCGCTGGTGCGCTTTGGTCGGCGCCGACGCCGCCGGCAGGAAGAAGACCGAATTGCCCGCTTCGTTCCGCGTGATCCCGGTGGAGTGCGCCTCCATGGTGGATCCGGATTCCGTTCTGCGGGCCTTGGCGAGCGGCGCCGACGGCGTGGCGGTCATGGGATGCCACCTGGGCGGCTGCCGTTTCAACGATGCCAACCACGTGGCCGTCAAAAGAATGGAGGCCCTCGGCGATCTGCTCGATACCGTGGGGATCGGCCGCCGGAGGCTCCTATTGAGCTTCGGCACCGCCCACGAGGGGCATGAATTTGCGGAGATTCTGGGGACTTTCCTCCGGGAGCTTGGGCCGCTGCCGGAGCTTACGCCCTGGCGCAAGACCCTGTTGAATCAGCCCGCGTTTCGGTGAGGAATCGATGTCGGAATTGATCCATGCGATTCGGGAAAAATCTCAAGAACTCTTGGCCGCCGGGCGGGTCGACGGCGTGTTGTGCCTCGTGCGCGACCGCTTCAATGTTGTCCAGCCGCGGCTGATCCTCAGAGCGGAGGAGATCGGTTCGATCGAAATCGCTCCGAAGTGGAACCTCGCCAAGCTCGCCCTGCAGACGCTCCGCCAGGCGGGCCCCTCCTACCGCCTGGCCGTCGTCTGCAGGGGGTGCGATGAGCGCGCGCTGCGGGAGCTGGCGAAGAGGAATCAGTTTGATGCAACCCGGATCACCCTTCTCGGGTACACGTGCAGCCGCGCGCAGGCCGAATCCTGCCTCTGCGCCCGACCCTATCCGGAGAAACCGGCGGCCGGCGAGAAGATCGAGGGGGTCGATCCGTTCGCCGATCCGCGCGTTTCGGCGCTCCTGACCGGAGACGAGGGCGAGCGGACGGCGCGCTGGGCGGGCCTGTTGAGCCGCTGTCTCAAGTGCTACGGCTGCCGCAACGCCTGCCCGATCTGCGTCTGCACCCCCTGCAAGCTGGAGGACGATCTCTGGGTGGAGCGGGCCGCCGTGCCGACGG
>JAQUQF010000259.1 GCA_028749105.1 Acidobacteriota bacterium
GTCTTTCTTCCGGTTAGTCAAGAGCAGCGGCTATCCTTGCTGGTCTACTTCCACGGCGTGATCTCCCCGGGCTTCAGGAATATCGTCAGCCTGAAAAACTATACGGGAAGCCCGGTCGAAGAGACGGGGCTGATCCAGTTCTGCCGCAGCCGCGGCATCATCCTCCTGGTCCCGACCGCCCGGTACGAGTATTCGTTCCTGGGCTGCCCTTCCGTTGGCTGGCTGATCGAGAAGGAGATCGACGGGGTCGAGCAGATCATCGACACGGTGGTTGCCCGCTATCCGGTCGATCCGCGCCGGGTCTTTCTCGCCGGGCTCTCGGCCGGTGCGGGCATGAGTCATCACCTGGCCAACCGCCGTCCGCGCTTTTATAGCGCCATCCTTTCCCACTCCCAGGCTTACGTCAACCAGGCGGGTGAGGCCCTGCCTCCAGTGGAAAAGGGGCCGCAGTTCGGGGTGGTGTACGCGTACAACGACGGCGATTACCCGGACCTGATCCGCATCTGCGTCGACTCGGAGCGCCTCTACCGCCAGAATGGGTATCGCACGGTCCTGCTGCGCGATCTGCCGCCGCACGGCCATGCCTGGTCCTCGGTGAGCAACGGCCGCTTCTGGAGACTGCTGAATCGCCTGGGGCAGCCGAACGGAGGCTGAAGGGCGATCACGGTGTTTTAGGGTTGGATGGTCGGCCGGATCAGGGAATAGAGTACAGTTGTTCCCATGCGCTTCGCAACCGGCAGCCTGGGCTTAAAATTGAAATGGCGCCTTTCATCTTGTCCCCAGAACAGGTAATCCACCCCCATGCGTCTCAGATCCTCCAGAGTGGCCGGCAACCCGGCGAGGGCCCGGCGCAGATCGTCGACCCGCCGCTGGTAAAGGTCGGGACGGACCTGGAATATCTGGCCGTGCATGCGATCGCCCACGACCATCTGTCTCCCTGAGAAAGCGGGTATGGCCGAAAGATTCCAGGGCCGGGCCTCGGGAAAATTCTGGACGGTCCGCGTGCCGGGGATATTCTCCCGCAGCCAATCCAGCATCCGCATTTCCTCAAAAGAGACATAACTGGTGAAGCTCCGGTTGCGGATATCGGACGAATTCCGCACATCCAGGGCAAGGGTCCACAGCCCCGGCAGGATGATCAGCAAGGCCGCAGGAAGGGCGATCCTCCCGGCCCGCGGGGTTTCGGCCAGCCGGCAGGTCAGGAGCGTCAGCACGAGAATGGCCACCAACCCGGCCTTGAGCGACACGTCGGACTCGAAGTTGCTGATGCGGACGACCAGGATCAGGGTCAGGGAAACGATCAGGAGCAGGGCATGGAAAGCCCTTCCCTGAAAACGCCCCGCCAGGAGACCGGCCACTCCGGCGCATGTCAGCAGGCCAAGGTTCAAGCCCAACAGGACAAACGCCTCCCCAGGCTTCACTGGCTTGAGCATGATGCCGCTGCCGTTGAATGTAATCATTTTCAACCCGAAGGAAAGGCCCAGGACAAAAGCCGGCAGGGCGAAATGCCGCGCCAGGGTCATGAAGAAGCTCCCGAACGTTAGCTGTCCGCGAATGAGCTTGGCAGCTTCCCGGAGCGTCGTGTACAGCCCCCAGGAGACGAGGAGGATTCCGCCGACGAAAAAGCTGGCTGCCAGGCTCGAGGCCAGGCAGAAGGACAATGCCCACGGGTGCTCGTTTTTTTGGGACAATACATACAGGAACAGCAGCAGAAAGGCGAGGCTGAGCAGATGCTGGGGGGTGAACAGCAGCGCTCGCAACAAGGTGTCGACCTGTGGCAGGTTCCAGAGCCAGCGTGTCAGGCCGTCGATGTTGACATTGCGGCCGATACGGAAATAGCCGCTCCAGGAGAAATGCGCCCGGACCGCCCAGAGGTAAAGACCCTCCAGACTGGGGGCCAGGACCATCAGGGCGGCAAGGTAAGGCATCCACCTGCGCCGGAGGCACGTTCTTGCCGCCATGAGGGACAAGAGAAGCAGAAAGAGAAAATTGACGGTGAAGGAAAAAGCGAACATGGCTTTGGCCGTTGAGCCGGCAAAAAAGGCCACAAAGGCCGGTGTGGCATAGGGGAGCCAATAATAATGCAGCACCTCGCCCTGGAAATAGAGGTTCGCGGGCGGCAGGCCGGACTGATTGAGCGTTTCGACCACCGAAAAATGCTTGAGATAATCCGAACTGAAGTAAGCGCGATACGCATAGCTCCCATTGATCGGGAAACCGATCCTCGAGAACGGATACCAGGCCAGCACTGTCACCAGGAGAAAGGCGATGAGAATCCAGCGTTTGTCCCGGCCTTCTGTTTCATTTCCCGGCGCTTTCCGGATCACGGAGAACAGGAATCCGATTCCGAGAAGGCCCGCCAGGATCTTCGACCCGGCACTCCCCGCCAATCCGCGGCAAATCAGCCAGGCAAGGGGAAACAAGCCGAGAGCGAGGAGGGAGCGGACCGTCAATGAAATTACTGCCGAACTGTTTTCGATGAAAGCGCCGATCACCGCCCGCAAAATTCCATTGCTCAGAAACAGTACAAGTGTCAGAGCCAGCGCGGCGTTTCTTCCGGCAAAGAGAAGGTTGCCCAAAAAGAGGACGGCGTAGAAAAGCGCGGCCGGCGGAATTTTCGTCAGGCGGCCCGGCATGGTCTTCATGCCGACAGGCAAACCGGTCTGTTCCATATGGGCATTCTGCGGATAACCGCCTGAAATGTCAATGCCGCCCCGTTATTCGATCTGCCAATCATAAACGGTCAAGGGCTGATCGTTCTCCACGCGGAGGTGATTGACCTGCTTCTGCCAGGCCAGCGATGGCAACGCCAACGATATCCGCTGCACGCCCGCCGGATAGTCCTTTGCCGCGATCAGGACGCCGTTGAAATAAATGCGGCTGCGCCCCGGCTGACGGGCGGCGATCTTGAATTGAACGGCGGTCTTGCCCGCCAGGGCGAAATAGGGAATGGGGCAGGTGATGTCCCGGCCCGTTTGGCTGTCGTCAAGGACGATCAGAACCGAATTTCTCTCCTCTTTCACTTCCCTGTACAAGCCGAGTTCCTGTCCATTCCTGATATGGGTGCGGATCTTTTGCCAGGCAGATGGGTCCTGTTCGGACCTGTTGATGATGAGCAAGTACAGGCCGTTGGCTTTGAGTTTATTCAGCAAGCCGGGATTCTTCAGGCCTATGAATTCATTTTCTTCCCACAGTGTTCCTTCGTCCTCGAGATGGAGCGGATCGTTGTAGGCCACATAATGGCCGTGGTAGGTGTGCTTGTTGTGATAGCGGGTAAACAGGGGATACATGTTGCTTGCGGTTGGGACAAAAGGAAGCTCGAGGATGCCATAGTGAGGAGGATAAGGAGTGACCATTTCGTAGACTTTCTTTGCTTCCAGACTGGGTTCCGGAAGCCTGGCCATGGAAACCGGCCAGCGGAAATGCTCCAGC
>JAQUQF010000260.1 GCA_028749105.1 Acidobacteriota bacterium
CGTCGCGGCCGCTGACGATGAAATCGCCCTCGCCGCTGACGGTGCGCTGGAAATTGCGCCACAGGTTGGCCAGCGGCTCGATCTCCTCGATCTTCGGGAAATCCTCCATGATCCTGCCGTCGCGCAAATGGAACAGCTTCACACTGCGCTCCTTGTAGTCCACCGAGAGGTAGAGGTTCTTCTGGAAGAGGCGCAGCTTGCGCGTCTTCTCCTGGGAGACGCGGCTGGCGGTCACGTTGGCCACCAGCCCCGAATGGAACTCCAGGCGCACGTTGGCGATGTCGATCTTGCGCGAGATGATCGGCACGCCGCTGGCGCGGATTTCGCGCACGCCCGAGCGGTCCCATTGCAGGAGGATGTCCAGGTCGTGGATCATCAGGTCCAGGATCACGTCGATGTCCAGCGAGCGCGGCGAGAAGGAGCCCAGGCGCTGGACCTCGATGAAGAGGGGCTTGTCGACCAGCCGCCCGGCGTACTCCACCGCCGGATTGAAGCGCTCCAGGTGCCCCACGGCCAGCACGAGTTCCTTTTTTTCGGCCAGGGCGATCAGCTCGTCCGCCTCGGCCAGGGTGCGGCTGATCGGCTTCTCGACCATGACATGCTTGCCGTTCTCCAGGAAAAAGCGGCCGAGGGCGAAATGCTCCAGCGTTGGCGCCGAGATCATGACGGCATCGACCAGCGGCAGCGCCTGGCGGTAATCGGCCAGCCTGGCGATCGCATATCCCTGGCAGCTCTTCTCCAGGTTGGCGGCGTTGACGTCGACGGCGCAGGTCAGTTGGAACCCGGGCAGCCTGGACAGCACCCGCAGATGGTTGGCGCCCATGGCGCCGGTGCCGATCACTCCGATGCGCATGATTTTCCCATGAGGATCATTTTGCCGCGGCTGGCGCGAGCGGCCATCTCCTCGCCGTCCAGCATCAGCGTCCTGCCCGCCTCGAGCACGAACGCCGCCGCCCGGCACTCCTCGAGCATGGCCATGGTCCCCGCCCCCACGACGGGCACGTCAAAACGCATGTCGCCGGCGGGACGGCTGACCTTGGCCACGACCAGGCCGGGACCGGCGATCTTGCCGGCGCGGGCGATGGCCCGGTCGGTCCCCTCCATGGCCTCGACGGCAACGACCGCCCGCCCCCTGACGCAGACCGTCTGGCCGATGTCCAGCCCGGCGATGCCCCAGGCCTTCTCCCAGGCAAACTCGATGTCGCTGGCCAGGGCCTTCGTCAGCCGCAGCCGCGGCGTGTAGTTCCGCGCCTGCACCAGGTGCTCGTTGAGGAAAGTCGTGGAATCGAGGATCTCGATCCCCTCGCCGGCGAAAAAGTCGGCCAGGGCGGCCAGCAGCGAGGTGGTGGTGCGGTCCTTGACCCGGGCCATGAAGCGCAGGAACTTGGCGTCAGCGGTCCAGAGCGAGAAGATGGAGGCATGCTGCACCCGGCCGATCATCAGCGCCCGGCTCACGCCGTGGCGCTTGAAAAAGCGAATAACGCCCCCCAGCTGGCCGATGGAAAACTCGGCCCACTCGTCGGCCTCGGCGGCCAGCCCCGGCTGCGCCAGCCCCTTCACGGCGGCGACGATCGTGCGCACGCCTCGCCGGCGCGCCTCGCGGCAGCTGAGCAGGGGCAGAATCGATTCCCCGGCGATGATCCCGACCGTTTCACTCATCGGAACGGAAATTCTTCAAGATCCCTCTTTTGGTCCTGCTGATGAAATCGGTGATGACCCGGGCCTCCTCGCTGCCGGCATGCTGCTCGCCAATCTTCTGGACGGCCTGGGTCGTATTGAGGTCGGAATGGTAGACGATGCGGAAGATGTCCTTGACGTTTTCGATGTAGTCGCGGCTGAGGCCGTTGCGCATCATGCCGATGGCGTTGGCCCCGTACAGGCTGAAGGATTCGCGGCTCTGGGCGATCTTGGAAAAGGGAAGGACGTCCTGGCAGACGACGCTGTAGCCGCCGATGTAGGCGTTGCGGCCGATGCGCACGAACTGGTGCACCGCGCAGAAGGCGCTGAGCACGACGTAGTCGCCGATCTCGACGTGGCCGGCCAGCGTGGCGTTGTTGCTGAGGATGACGTGGCTGCCGAGCTGGCAGTCGTGGGCCACGTGGGCGTAGGCCATGAGGTAATTGTCGTCGCCCAGGCGCGTGTGGCCGCCCCCCTTGGGGGTGCCGCGGTTGATGGTCGTGAATTCGCGGATGATGTTGCGGTCGCCGATGTGGACCCAGGTCTCCTCGCCCTTGAACGTGACGTCCTGCGGGTCGGTCCCCACCGAGGAGAACGGGAAGATGATGCAGTCGCGCCCGACGATGGTGTTGCAATCGATGGTGGCGTGGTGCTTGACCACCGTGTTGTCGCCGATGCGCACTCCCGGCCCGATGACCGAGTAGGCGTCGACCTGCACCCCCTTGCCCAGCTCGGCCTTGGGACTGATCACGGCCGTGGGATGGATCAGCGGCGTGTTCATTCACCCACCATGCACATCAGGGTCGCCTCGCAGGCCAGCTGGCCGTCGACCGAGGCTTTGCCCTCGATGACGGCGAACTTGCCGCGGTCGCGGACCACCAGCACATCGAGGTCCAGGCGGTCGCCGGGGACGACCTGCTTCTTGAAACGCACTTTCTCGATGCCGGCGAAATAGGCGTAGACCTGCTGGCCGACGAAGCGCTGCATCAGCAGCGCCGCCCCCAGCTGGGCCAGGGCCTCGATGACCAGCACCCCGGGCATGACCGGGTTGCCGGGAAAGTGCCCCTGGAAGAAGTCCTCGTTGCCGGTGACGTTCTTGTAGCCCTGGATGGTCTTCACGCCGTCGCTGGCGGTCACCCGGTCCACCAGCAGGAAGGGGTAGCGATGGGGCAGGATCTTCTTGATGTCCTCGATGGTCAGCGGCAGGTTCATTTCTTGGCGGCCGCGGGAGCGGCGGCAGACTGGGCGTCGTAGGCCTTGACCACCAGTTCGGTGACGTCGATGGCGGGCTCGAAGAAAGTGACGCCGGCCGTGTTCAGGTCCAGGACCAGGGCATAGCCGTTTTCCTTGGCGATCTTTTCAATGAGGGGCATCAAGTCGGCCTGGATCTTCTCGAACTCCTTCTGCTGGGCGGCCATGCTCTCCTTCTGGGCGTCCTCGGCGAAGCGTTTGATCTCGATGCGCTTGTTGGCCAGGTCCTGGGCCTTCTTGTCGCGGGCCTCGGCGTTCAGGGCCGGGGAGAGGGCTTCCTTTTCCAGGGCATCAATTTCTTTCTGCATGGCCTCGTATCTCTTCTGCTTGGCCAGCTGCAGGGCCTGCAGCCGCCCGATGGCTTCCTTGCCCTTCGCCGATGCCTGCAGGACGGCCTGGGGATTGATGATGGCGAGCTTGAACTCGGCAAAGGCGAAAGCGCTCAGGGCGATCAGGGTGAGGATCAAAATCAGTTTTTTCTTCATGTTCATCTCCTTT
>JAQUQF010000261.1 GCA_028749105.1 Acidobacteriota bacterium
GGACGTCTCGCTGCACAGCGTCTTGAGCAGCTCGGAATTGATCTTGCTTCGCTCCGAGTTGGCCGACTTCAGCGTCATCGTCCCGATGATGTTGCGCAGGGTTGTCCGGGCCAGGTTGACGATCTGGTACTGGTAGTTGTTGACATTGTACTGGGAGTTTTTCACGTTCTCTTCATCGGGCTTGACCTTGAAATAGACCTGGGCGTCAACCCGGGCGTTCAGGTTGTCGTTGGTGATGATCTCCTGGGGCAGAGCGTCGACCATCTGCTCGGTCGTGTTCACCTGGAACATGCGGTCGATTACCGGGATGATCCAGTTGAAGCCGTGATGGGCGAAGCGCTTGTATTTCCCCATCCTCTCGACCAGCCCCCGGTGGGTGGGGCGGACGATCCGTATCCCGGACAGGAAAAAGACAACAAATAAAACAATCAACACGACCAGGATCCCCGTCGCACTAAACTCATTCATTTGCATTCCCTCCATTCGGCATGAACTAGCTTATAGTTGACCGGACGGAAAAAGTCAAATCCGGCCCGATCGCGATGCCGATATCAGAAGGGAATGACCGCCTTCAGGAGGGGCCCCAGGCGGGCGGCGAGTTTCTCCAGCACGTCGACATCGGCCGGCGTGAAATCGGGCCCCGGTTCATTGAAGGGGGTGCGCTTGCGCGAGATCTGCACCACCCCCAGCCGTTCGCCGTCGACCGTGACGGCCACCCCCATCATCTTCCAGATCAGGCGTGACTCGCCGTCCGTCTCCTTGACGAACTCGTACTCGACCATGTGCTCCCGTTCCATGAAGCGGTTGTCGAGGAACGAGTTGCCGTTGCGGAAGATGTTGGCGGCGATGGGCAGCGCCGAATCGATCGCCAGGTCCTTGGCCCCGGCCAGGAAATCGGGCCAGAGAAAGGAAAGGGAATCCCCGCGCTTCCACAGGACGGCCACTTCGCCCTTCTCGGCGCCGAAGGTGTCGGCGAGGAAGCCGGCGATGCGGTTCATGGCCACATTGAACCGCTCCTCGGCCGAAAACTCCGTCGTGGTGATCAGCGCGCGCAATTCCTCGACCAACATGTTGACGTCGTTCATGGTGTGGGTCACCTCATTTTCATTTTACCGCAAATGACGGCGAGGTTCAACCCGGCGCATCATGACAAGCTCCGCTCACCGCCATTTGCATTCGCGCCGCGATTCTTTTATCATCAACTATGGGCCGCCCGTTCCCTGTCCCGGCCTTCCCCGGAGGTAGTGCATGAAACAAGCGATCACATTGGCCGTCCTGCTGCTGGCCATGGCCGGCAGCGCCCTCTTTTCCGCGCCGCCCGCCCCATTCTCTCCCGACGAATGCGCCCGGCGCCGCTCCCGACTGATGAAGGATGCCGGCGAGGGTCTGATCATCCTCTTCGGCGAAACAGCGGCGCCCCCCGGCGCCCGCTTCCGCCAGGACAACGATTTTTATTACCTCACCGGCAGCGACGACCAGGGGGCGGTGCTGGTCCTGGCAGCCTCCCGGGGCGAGGCCCATCTCTTCCTTCCCGAGCAGGGCCCGCGCGAGATCATGGTCGACGGGGCCAACCTGCTGCGCGCCGACGGCGCCGCGTCGCGGTTGCGGCTCGCGTCGGTGTCCGGGCTCTCGGCCCTGGACGAGTTCCTGGCGCGCCAGCTCGCATTCGCCGGTTCCGTGCTCTATGTCCGCCTCATTCCGGGCGACACGCTGGATGCCGACCGCTACGAGGAGCGGCTTCTCGCCGCCCGGCGCGCCCGCAGCCACTTCAACGATTCCCCCGGGCCGGACATGGCGCGCGCCGCCAAGCTGCGCGCGATCTTCCCCGACGCCCAGCTGCGCGACGTCTCGCCCCTGCTGGCTGCGATGCGGGCGATCAAGGGGACCGCCGAGATCGATTCCCTGCGCCGCAACGGCCGGCTGTCGGCCGAGGCGGTGCGCCAGGCCATGCGCCGGACGCGCCCCGGGGCCTGCGAGTACACATTGGAGGGGACGGCCAGCGGCTGGGTTCTGAGCCGCGGGGCGCGCGGGCTGGCATTCCAGCCCATCGTGGCTTCCGGCCTGAATGCCTGCACCTGGCACTACGATCGCAATGACAAGGTACTGGCCGCCGGCGAGCTGGTGCTGATGGACTTCGGCGCCGACATGGACCACCTCTGCATGGATATCAGCCGCACCTGGCCCGTCTCGGGGATTTTCAGCCGCGAGCAAAGGGAGATCTACCAGGCGGTGCTGGAGGTGCAGAAGGCCACGATCGCCGCCTGCCGCCCTGGCGCCGACGCCGCACAGATCCGCCGCAACGCGGCCGCCGCCCTGGCCGCGAGAAAGATCGATCCCCGCGGCCTGGCGGGAGACATTCACCACTTCGTCGGCATGTCCACCCACGACGGCAGCCCGCTCGCCGCCCCGCTGCAGCCGGGGATGGTCCTGACCGTCGAACCGGGGCTGTATGAACCGGAGCTGGGCATCGGCGTGCGCATCGAGGACACCATCCTGATCACCGACGACGGCTGCGAAGTGCTGACTGCCGCGGCGCCGAAGGAGATCGACGAGATCGAAGCCCTGATGAAAACCGGGAAGGAAGGCAGGGCGGGCACGGAATGATCCGGGCGCAGGGAATTCTGCAGCGTTGCGGATTTACAACAGCGCAAAACCGTAGGACATGGGGATGGTGAAATCGGTTCGGCCGATGAACGGCCGGATGCGGCCGATGGAGACGTCTCCCATCGGCAGCACCTTGCGGTACAGTTCCTCATAGTCCTTGAAAAACTGCACCGTTTCATACATAACGGTTTTCCTGGGCTGGATGGAGTTCAGCGCCTCCCAGCTGCGGGCGACCTTTTCCTCCTCGGACACGCAGAAGGCCCATTCCGAGCCGGGCCAATGGTCGAGGACCAGGATATCGCCGGCCAGTTTCCGGGCATGGGCGATGGCGGCGGCCGGGTCGGGCATCTCGTGCAGGCAGAACTCGAAGGCCAGGACGTCGGCATTCAGGTCGCAGCTGGAAAAATCGCAATGGACGAGGGAGAATTTTTTCTCGAGCCCCGAGCCGGCGAGCCTCTGCTGCAGCGCCGCCAGCGCCTCCCGGCTGTTGTCGACGGCGAATACCCGCCTGGCCGGCCGGCCGTACTCGACCATCTGCCCGCCGCCGGCACCGACCGAGATGACGGTCTTGTTCGGAAAATCGTAAAACGCGAGCAAGTTGCCGATGATCTTCTTGATGTCTGTCGCCATATCTTCAATGCTCCTGGCAGCGATGCGCTCAGCCGCCCCGCCTCAACTCTGGCCGGTCCCTCCGTTGAAGCAAGCTACTTCTTCAGCAACTCCTCGACAGCCGCCTCGATCTGCTGGTCGCGGCCGCCAGACAGCACATCCGGGTCGTTGCGGACCAGGATGTCGGGCTCGAGCTGATTGTTCTCGCA
>JAQUQF010000022.1 GCA_028749105.1 Acidobacteriota bacterium
ACGCGCTGGCCGGCCTGCTCGACGCCGACTGCGAGGGCTCGCCGATCGACGACATTCTGCGAATGGCCAAGAACCTTCTCTGATCAGCACGACCAATTGTTTTCCTTGTTACAGAGTCGAACGGCGAAGGTCGTGCCTTGTTCTTTAAATTTAAAATCCCAGGAGGATGTTGATCATGAAAAAATCTCTCTCGATCGTCTTCGTGTGCGTTCTGATCGTCTTCTCGCTGGCTTGCGGGAAGAAAGGAGAAACTCCCCAGGCCCCGGCCGCCGCAGCCGAGACCAAAACCAATGTTCCGTCAAACGCCGGGAACGTGATTGTTGACGAGATCCTGGCCACGTTCGACCAGTGCGTGGCCGAGGCGGCTGCCCTGGCCAAGGAAAAGCCGGAGGCCGCCGTGCTGCTGCCGCAGCTGGAAAAGCTCTATGCCGACTATGGCGTGAAGATGGCCGCCCTCAACGCCAGGTTTCTGGCCCTCAGGGACCAGGATGTCTTCGCCTTCCGCCGCGCCAACGGCTACATGACCGACAACCGGCCGAAGCACGTCTTTGCCAAGGACAACACTTTGAGCTCGGCCTACGCCTACTACAACCTGGAGAAAGGCGAGACGGCCGTGGTCGACATGCTCTCTAACAAAATCGTCAAGCTGCTCGACGACGCGGTCAAGCAATAAAAAAACTTTACACTGGGCCGGACTTGGGATAAATCCCAGGCTTGAGGTAACGGAAAATGCCCGTTTATGACTATAAATGCCGGAAATGCGGCGCCGAGTTCGAAAAGTTCCTGCGCTCCGTGTCGGCCGCCGCCTCGGTGAAATGCGAGAAATGCGGGAGTTCCAAAGTGGAAAAGATGGTCTCCTGCTGCGCCATTTCATCGGGAGGCAAAGGTGAAAGCGCCAGTTCTTCCAAGTCGTCCCATTCCTGCGGCAGCTGTTCCCACAGCCACTGCAGTACCTGCCACTGAGCTGCGGGGAATTATCTCCCTTTCCGGCTGTAGACCGCGTTGCCGGCGACGATCGTGTGCTCGACGGCCCCCTGCCCTTCCCAGCCCAGGAACGGGCAGTTGTTGGCCTTGGAGCGGAAGTCCTTCTCCTCGATCTTGAAGCGCCTGGCCAGGTTGAGGATGGTCAGGTCGGCGGGGAATCCCGGTTTGACGCGGCCGCGGTCTTTCAGGCCTAGGACGCGGGCGGGGTTGGTCGAGAACAGCTCGACCAGGCGGTTGATCGTGATGCGCTTTGTGCGCACCAGACGGTCGTGGATCACCGGGAACGATGTCTCCATGCCGATGACGCCAAAGGGGGCGTACTCGAACTCCTTGTCCTTGTCGTCGCGGGTGTGCGGGGCGTGATCGGAGGCGATGCAGTCGATGGTGCCGTCCTGCAGGCCGCGGATCAGCTCCAGGCGGTCGGCCTCGGTGCGCAGCGGCGGCTTGACCTTGTAGACGGGGTTGTAGGTCTGCAGCAGTTCCTCGTTGAGCAGCAGGTGGTGCGGTGTGGCGTCGCAGGTGACCGGCGTCTTTGCCTGGCGGGCGTTGCGGATCAGCTCGACCGAGCCGGCGGTGGAGAGGTGGGTCAAGTGCAGGCGTGACTGGATGCGCTCCTGCAGGATCAGGTCGCGGGCGACGATCACTTCTTCTGCGGCCTTCAGCATGCCGCGCAGACCGTACTTGTAGGAGATGAAGCCTTCGTTGACCTGGCCTTCGCCCGAGATCGAGTGGTCTTCCGGGTGCTCAATGATGGGCACGTTCAGCATCTTGGCGTATTCCAGGGCCTTGCGGATCAGGTCGGCCTTCATCACGCAGCAGCCGTCGTCGGAAAAAGCCACGGCGCCGCCCGCGACCAGGTCGGCCATCTCCACGATATTCTCCCCCAGCTGCCCCTTGGAGACGGCGGCAACGGGAAAGATGTTGGCTAGCCCGACCTGTTTGGCGCGGGCGATGATGTATTCGGTCACTGAGCGGTTGTCGTTGACCGGCTCGGTGTTGGCCATGCAGGCCAGCGAGGTGAAGCCGCCGTGCACCGCCGCCCGGGCGCCGCTTGCGATCGATTCCTTGTTCTCCTGGCCCGGCTCGCGCAGATGGACGTGCATGTCGATGAAGCCCGGGGCGACCACCATGTCCCTGGCGTCGATCACCGCGATGCCGGGAGCCTTCTTGATGGTCCTGGCGATCTCCCTGATCTTGCCGTTCTCGACCAGGATGTCCATGACGCGGTCCACGCCGGCGGCCGGGTCAATGAGGCGGCCGTTCTTAATCAAGAGCTTCATGGATCTCTCCTTTCAAGAGGTACAGGACGGCCATGCGCACGGCGATGCCGTTGGTCACCTGCTGCAGGATCACCGATTGCTCCGAGTCGGCCATCGAAGTCTCGATCTCCACGTCGCGGTTGATCGGCCCGGGGTGCATCAGGATGGCCGTCTTTTTGGCCAGGGCAAAAATCTCGCGGTTGATGGCGAACAGGTTGCGATACTCGCGGATGGAGGGGAAATAGTTGCGGGCGCCGCGCTCGGCCTGGACGCGCAGCATCATGACCACGTCGGCGTTCTTCACCCCGCGGCGGATGTCGTAGGTGACCGTGGCGCCCAGCTTTTCGAATTCCACCGGCACCAGCGAGGGCGGGCCGACCAAAGCGATCTCGTTGCCCAGCTTCTGGTGCAGCAGGATATTGGAGAGCGCCACGCGCGAGTGCAGGATGTCGCCGACGATGGCGATCTTCAGGCCGCGCAGGGTCTTGAGGCGCTGCTGGATGGTCAGGGCGTCGAGCAGGGCCTGGGTGGGGTGCTCGTGGAAGCCGTCGCCGGCGTTGACGATCGAGGAGCGGGCGAAGGTGGTCAGGTAGTGCGGCGCGCCGGAGGCGGAGTGGCGGATGACGATGATGTGCGGGTTCATCGCCTCCAGGGTCAGCACCGTGTCCTTCAGCGTCTCGCCCTTCTTCAGGCTCGACACCGAGGAGTTGAAGTTGATCAGGTCGGCGCTCAGGCGCTTGGCCGCGATCTCGAACGAGCTGCGGGTGCGCGTCGAGTTCTCGAAGAAGAGGTTGACCACGGTCTTGCCCTTCAGGGCCGGCACTTTCTTGACATCGCGGCTGGAAACCTCGATGAAGGCCTCGGCCGTCTCCAGGATGGTCTCGATGTCATCGACGCTGAGGTGCTCGATGCCCAGCAGGTGGTCCTGGCGGAAGGTCCTGTCTTTCATTTAAAACCCCTTGGGCTCCATGATCAGCACCTGGTCCTTGCCGTCGATCTCCTGCAGCATGACGCTCACCCGCTCGCGGCGCGAGGTGGGCAGGTACTTGCCCTTGAAATCGGGGCTGATCGGCATTTCGCGGTGGCCGCGGTCGATGAAGGCCACCAGCTGGATCGATGCCGGCCGGCCCAGTTCAAAGATGGAATCCATGGCGGCGCGGATGGTGCGGCCGGTGAACAGGACGTCGTCGATGAGGATGATGTCGCGGTCCTCGATGCTGAAGTCGATCTTGGTCTTTTTCACCGCCGGCTGATGTTCGTGCTTGTGCAGGTCGTCGCGGAACATGGTGATATCGAGGATGCCCAGGGGGATGTCGATATTTTCGACTTCCTTGATCAACTGCTGGATGCGGCGGGCGACGTGCACGCCCCGGGTCTGGATGCCGATCAGCACCAGTTTCTCCGCCTCGCGGTTATGCTCCAGAATTTCGATGGCCAGGCGCTGGAAGGTGCGCTTCATCTTTTTTTCGTCCATGATCTTGGCCTTGATCTTTTCTTCCATGGTGTTCTCCTTTGGCGCTAGAGCCAATTATAGCCGATCCGGAGGGATTTTCAAGCCCGCGGGCCGGGGGTGTCCGGCAGGCTCAGCCGCAGCAGGTCGAGGACCTCGTTGATCTTCGAAAAATCGCCGCCGCGCCCCTCGAGCAGGTTGGCGCTGCCGCCGCCCTTGCCGGCCAGCAGGGCGAAGATGCGGGAGCTGATGAGGCGCAGATCGAAGTCCCCGCAGCCGCGGCCGATGATGACATGGGCGGGATGCGATCGCTGGTAGGCCAGGACATGCTTGCCGGCAGCCATGAGGGCGCCGGCGAATACGCGCAGGTCAGCGGGCTCGCAGCCGCTGAATTCCCGGACCGCCAGCGTGCCGGCTGCGGCGGCGGCCGCCGCCGCCTCGCGCTCCATTTCGCGGCGCAGGGCCTTCTTCAGCGCCCGGCGCAGTTCGTCCCGCTCCTTGAGCAGGGCCTCCACGTGCTCCGGGATCGCGGCCAGCGGCTGGGTGACCAGGCGCTGCAGGCGCTGGGCGACGTCGTGCTTCAGCTGGTGGTCGCGCAGGGCGCGGTGGCCGGCCGCGTAATACAGGCGGACATTGGCGCGGACGCGCTCGGTGCGGACGATCTTCAGCGGGCCGATCTCGGCGCTGTTCCGGACGTGGGTGCCGCCGCAGGCCGATTGATCGAAGCCCTCGATCTCCACCACGCGGATCCGTCCCCGCACCTTGGGAGCCTTGCGCAAGTGCAATGCCGACACGTCGTCGGTCTCGAACACGCGCACCGGCAGTGCGGCGAAGGCCAGACGCGCGCACTCCTCCTCGAGCGCCCGGGTCTCGTCCTCGCTGACGGCCGGCCTGCCGATCTCGATCGAGGAGTGTTCCGGGCCGATGGCGAACGACAGGGTGGGGGCATGCAGGCTGCGGAGCAAAACCTGCGACAGCAGGTGCTGGGCGGTGTGCTGCTGCATGTGGTCGAAGCGGCGCGTGAAGTCGAGGCGCAGGCTGGCTTGGCCGCCGCCCGGGTCCTCGCCGACGACGTGGATGATGTCGTCGCCTTCGGCTTCCAGGGCCAGCAGCGGCAGGTCGTTGATCGTCCCCTGGTCGGCGGGCTGGCCGCCGCCTTCGGGACAGAAGATCGTGCGCTGCAAGCGGAGGCGCCAGCGGCCTTCCCGGCACTCCCTGCCGGCGACGATGGCCATGACCTCCCGGCAATAGGCGTCGCGGTGATAGATCTTTTCAGTCATGCGCCTTTATTTTTGAGCGTTTCCCCTTTTTTGTCAATCGCCAATTGCCAGCAGCTTTGACATGGGGAGGCATTTGTCCTAGAATGCCTTCTGCCCTGGAGGTGAGCCCCATGAATCCCAAAGTATCGAAAAATATGAATCTCCACTGGTTGGTTCTGACCGCCGCGCTGCTGCTGCTGGCGGCGCTGGCCCCGGCCCAGGCCAAGCCCGCGGCCCGGCCGGACATCTACGACCCCGGTGCCGACGTCAAGGCGCAGATCACTGCCGCCGTCAAGCGGGCGGGGGCCGAGGAGCGCAATATCCTGCTGATGTTCGGCGGCAACTGGTGCCCCTGGTGCCACCGCCTGCACGAACTGTTCGCCGCCGACGCCGCCATCAAGAAAGTCCTGGCCGAGCGCTACGTCGTGCTGCTGGTCGATGTCGGTGAAAAGCCGGGCCAGCCCCTCAACCAGGACCTGGTCGAACTCTACCGTGTCAAGGGCTTCGGCTATCCCGCCCTGGCCGTGCTGGACAAGGCGGGCAAGCTGCTCTGTGCCCAATCGACCGGGGTGCTGGAAAAGGACAAGGGGCACGACCCGGCCAAGGTCCTGGCCTTGCTGACGATGCAGATCGGGGAGTGAAGCGGCTCTCCCGCTTCCGTGCCTAGTCCGATGTTCGCTTTTCAGGAGGACGGCCGCTATTTCGCCCAGGCGGCCCGAGGCATCGAGGAGCCAGCCAAGGATGAACTGCAGGAACTGGGAGCCCGCGACGTCGAGATTTCCGCGAGCGGCCTTTATTTCCGCCACGATGCGGCCGGGCTGTACCGTGTCAATTACTGTTCGCGGCTGGTATCGCGGGTGCTGGCGCCGCTGACCGATTTTCCCTGCTTTTCGGAGCAAGCCCTTTATGACGCCGCCCGCGCCGTCCCCTGGGAAGAGCTGCTCTCCCCCGAGAGGACCTTTGCCGTCTTCGCCAACGTGAGGGAGAGCCGCATCACCCATTCCCAGTTCGCCGCCCTGCGTGTGAAGGATGCCATCGCCGACCATTTCCGCGACCGCTGCGGCCGCCGCCCCGACGTGGACCCCGAAAATCCCGACGCCTGGATCCACCTGAGCATCCGCAGCGACCGTGCGGTACTTAGCCTGGATGCGTCCAATGGCTCGCTGCACCGCCGCGGCTACCGGATGCAGTCGGTGCCGGCGCCCCTGCAGGAAACGCTGGCCGCCGCCTTGGTGCGCTTGAGCGGCTGGCAGGGGGAGCAGCCGCTGGTCGATCCCATGTGCGGCTCGGGCACCATCCTGGCCGAAGCGTACATGCACTACTGCCGCATCCCGCCGGCATTCAAAAGGGAGAAGTTCGGCTTCGAGCTCATGCCCGGCTTCGACCCGCAGGTCTGGGAAAAGGTGCGCCGCGAGAGCGACGCGGCGCGCCGGATGCTGCCGGAGGGCTTGATCCGCGGCAGCGACAGCGACCGCCAGGCCGTTTCCGCCGCCCGCGAGAACCTGCGCGAGATCCCCGGGACGCGCGGCGTGGCGGTGGAGCGCCGGGATTTTCATGACCTCCCCGGGATCGGGAACGCCGTCATCGTGTGCAATCCGCCCTACGGCGTCCGCGTCGGCGAAAAGGAGGCGGCCCTGGCCCTGGCCAGGGAGTTCGGCGATTTTCTCAAGCAGCGCTGCCAGGGGTCGACCGCCTATGTCCTGTGCGGCAGCCAGGAGATGGTCAAGGCCATCGGCCTGAAGCCCTCGCGGCGCTTCGTGCTCTTCAACGGCTCGCTCGAGTGCCGCCTGCTGAAGATCGAGATTTATTAGGGCGTTTTTTCAGGGCAGGGTGCGCAGGAAGGAGCGGCGGGCGGTTTCCAGCAACAGGAGAATGAACAGCCCCAGGGCGATGAAATAGGGGAAGAGCTCCGTGGTCTCGTAGTAGTTCCGGCTCTTGATGCTCGTCTTTTCCCAGCGGTCGATCTCGCTGAAAATATTCTGCAGCGAGTCGCGGTCGGTGGCGCGGAAGTAGAGGCCGCCGGTCGTCTTGGCCATCTCCCGCAGCAGCGCCTCGTCGATCTCCACGTTGACCATGACATACTGCTGGCGGCCCAGGGAGTCGGTGACCGGGTAGGGCGCCTCGCCGCGCGTGCCGACGCCGATGGTGTAGACCTTGATGTGGAAGTCGCGGGCCATCTTGGCTGCGTCGCGCGGGTCGATCTCACCGCGGTTGTTCACGCCATCGGTGAGCAGGATGATGATCTTGGTCTTGGCCGCCGCGTGGCGGATGCGGTTGACCGAAGCGGCCAGGGCCATACCGAGGGCCGTGCCGTCCTCCAGCTCCCCGAGCGCGGTCTCCTGCAGGTAGAACTTCAGGATGTCGTAGTCCACTGTCAGCGGGCATTTGGTGTAGGAGGTGGCGGCGAAGATGACCAGCCCCAAACGGTCGCTGCTGCGCTTGGCGATAAAGGAGGCGATGACGTCCTTGGCCACTTCCAGGCGGTTCTTCGGCTTGAAGTCGACGGCAGCCATCGAGCCCGAGATGTCCAGCGTGAGGAGGATGTCCATCCCCTTCTGCTCGTCGACGTGATAGGTATGGAGAAGCTGCGGCCGGGCCAGGGCCAGGATGAACAGGATGAGGGCGGCCATTTTTAGCGGGCCCAGCAGGCGGATCAGGGCCGGCGTGAGCCCCGGCGCTTGCGCGGGCAGGAGCGCCTGGGCGGGAAACCAGACGTGGCGTTGGCTACGCCGCGAAAGGAAGCGCCACCACCACGCCAGCAGGAGCGGCAGCGCCAGCAGCAGCAGGTTGACCTTAGCGGCCAGGCGGAACATGGGCGGCCTCCTCCGCAAGCCGGCGGCGCTTCCTGTGCTCGGCGACGAGCGAGTCGACCTGCTTCCAGATGTTGCTTTCGGCTTCCGCTTCCGGGACCAGGCGGGCGAACTTGACCAGGTCGGCCAGCGTGAAGATGCCCTCCAGGCCGGCGACGACCCCGGTGTCGGCCTCGCGGCTTCTGATGCCTGCCACGGTCTCGGCCGTGGTGCATTCCTCGGCGTTGAAGCCGTAGGCGCGCTCGAGGAAATGCTTGAGCAGGCCGCTCAGCGTGATGAAGAAGGGTCGGAATTCGCCCGCCTGCCACAGGTTCTTCCCGCGCAGCTCGCGGATGCCCCGTTCCAGCTCGAGTTCCGGGAGCAGAGGCGGTTCCGCCGCCAGTTCCTTCTTCCGCTTCAGCCTGCGGCGCAGCAGCAACGCCACCGCACCCAGGAGAAGGGCCAGCAGCAGCGCCGCCGCGTAGGGGAGCAGGTGGCGGGGATCGCCGCGCATGGCGAGCAGTTCCTTCAGCGGCTTGATGTCCTTGTCGTTCTCGCCCAGCAGCGAGCGGACGCGGATGGCCAGCTGGCCGGTCGACTCGCTCGCGGAGTCTTCGCGGCGGGGCAGCAGCTCGATTTGGAAGGGGCCGACGGTGAAATCGCCGGTCTGGAAAAAGGCGATGGTGATGACCTCTTCGAAGGTGCTGCCGGCGGCCGACCCGACCGCCGGGCGTGCGTTGCGCCCGACGACATCATATGCCCCGGCCGGGACCGTCACGCGGATGCCGGCAACGCCGGGCTCGGCGCGCACGACCACGCGCAGCTCGATGGGCTCGCCGATGGTGGCCGTCGCCGACGAAGCCGACATGGTCACCTGGGCCGCACCAGCCCAAGCCCGGGCGGCGAGGAGGGCCAGGAGGGCGGCAGTGCCCAGGCGGTTCAGCGGGCGAATTTTTTCCTCCGCTTCAGGAACAGGTCGAACAGGGGCTTTTCATAGTCCCGGCTGGAATCGATGGCCAGGGAGTCGATGCCGTGCCGGCGAAACAGCTCCTGCAGCCGCCGGCTCCGGGCCAGGCGCATGGCGGCGTACTCCCGGCGCAGGGCCGGGCGGCCGAAGTCGGCGCTGAAGCCGGCTTGGCTTTCCAGGTCCTGGAGGAGGAAATGACCCTGCGCTGGGGGCGTTTGCTCGACGCGGTCGGCGATGTCGATGGCAATCAGGTCGTGCTTGCGGCAGGCGATCTTCAGCGCCGTGTCGAACCCCTCATCCAGGAAGTCAGAGATCAGGAAGACAACGGCTTTCTTCTTGATCAGCGACGTCAGGTAGGCCAGGGCGCCGGCGATCGATGTTCCCCGCCCCTGGGGCCGGAATTCGACGATGTCGCGGATCAGGCGCAGCAGGTGGGTGCGGCCTTTGAGTGGCGGCGTGTACTGCTCGACGCGGTCGCTGAAGAACAGCAGCCCCACCTTGTCATTGTTGAGCATAGCCGTGAAGGCGATCAGCGCCGACAGCTCGGCGGCGATCTCCTTCTTGCTCTTGCGGACGGAGGCGAAGCGCAGCGAAGCCGAAAGGTCGATGGCCAGGATGATGGTCAGTTCCCGCTCCTCGACGAACTGCTTGACGTACAGGCGGCCCAGGCGCGAGGAGACGTTCCAGTCGATGAAGCGCGAGTCGTCGCCCGACTGGTATTCGCGGACTTGCGAGAACTCCATGCCCCGCCCCTTGAAGGCCGAGTGGTACTCGCCGGCAAAGAGGTCGCGGGCCGCCTTGCGCGAGAGGATCTCGATCCGCTTGATCTTTCTCAGGATCTCTTCGGCGATCATGCGGCGGCCGGTCGCGACGGGGCGATGCTCACATCGATTCGATGGTGATGCGACCGCTGTACTTGACCTTGAAATTGGTGGGATAGCCCAGCTTCATGTTCCAGACCTTGGGCAGGTTCTCGGCCATCTGCATGAACGTGGTTTTCAGCTCCATGGGGATCTTGGCGATGATCTCGATGCCCTCGACATTGGCGTAGTTGAGCTTGATGTTCTTGTCGCGGCAATAGAATTCCAGGCTGTAGTTCCCGGCGGAGGTGTTCTGGATGTAAATCATGGAGACATCAAACACTTTCTCGTCCATGGCATTTCCTCCCGTATCCGGACCGAGCCTTTGTTAAATGTCTATTGTAACAAAAAAATGTGTTTTTGGGCAAGCCATCCTTGGAAAAGTGAGGGCAACGGCCCCTACGATGGAAGAGATCCGCCGCCGGGGACTTTTATTCCCGAGCAAATGCGGGCGCTGCCTGCTCCTCAGGAATTTCCTGATGGACAGGCGCTATTGATTTTAGTCTGCCCATAAGGTATATATGCAGAATAGAAAAAGAGAGGGGAACTGGAAATTGGCGACAGCTGAATCGTATATCATAAAGTGCTGGCACTGCACGACCGAGTTTGATGCGGCTGCGGCCGCCGATTGCAGCCATTCCGCCCCAACCAAGATCTGCCCTTTCTGCCTGAAATGCTTTTGTGACGCTTCAGAAGAGTATAAGAAGAAATTCATCAAGAATTGTCCCAAGGGGATGCTGGCGGCATACGGCTCGCCCCGCGACACCATGTACCTGAAGTTCGGCGAGATCCTGGTCAAGGCCGGCAAGATCACCCTGGACCAGCTGGACATGGCTCTGGACAGGCAGCGGATCGTCAACAAGAAGCTGGGGGAAGTGCTGATCATGATGTCGCTGATCACACCGGATGAACTCCAGCTTTACCTGCTCAATCAAAAAAGCATTGAGAGCATCGATCTGAATCAAACCCCATTGGACATGAACCTGATCCACCAGATCGGCAGGGAATTCTGCCTGGACCAGAAAATCGTTCCCATTGAGATCCAGGAGATCGGCGGCGGGCGCGTGCTGCGCTTCGCGTTCTATTCGCTGCCAGAGCTGTCCAAATTGAAAAAGCGGAGTGAACTGCAGAAATATCAACTGATCCCCTATCTGGCCCGCAAGGAGGACATTGAGAACTTTCTCAAGAACCTGGAAAACAGCGAAAAGGAAATCAAGATCTATACGTCTCAGGAAAGCGCCAGGCATGTGAACATTTTGAACTCGCTGGTCAAGTCGGCGGTGCGCAGCAGGGCTTCCGACATTTTGTTTGAGTGCAAATCCGGGCAGCTGGGAATTTTTTTCCGCAACGGGGAACTGCTCTCCCGCGTCAGCCAGCAGCTCGACAGCCCGAAAGAGTTTTTTGAAAAGATCAAGGAGATTTGCGGCTTCAAGCGCCGCGAAAAGGAAACGCTCCGGGAATCGTGGCTGAACCTGAACAAGAATTTCAGCCACCTGAAAATCAAGGTGCTGTATTACCCAGGGGATGCCCAGGAAAGCATCCGCTTCCGCTTCCACAATCTCAAGGATTACGCCCGCAAGATCGATGCGTTGAACCTGGATCAGGACGAAATGGAGCGCATGCGATCCATGCTGCAGAAACCCAGGGGCCTGTTCATCGTGGCCGGCCCGCCGTACAGCCGCATTCCCGAGACCCTCTACGCCCTGATGAACACGCTGTCCGGAGAGCACGGCGAGCGCATCGCCACCGTCGAGAACAACGTGGTCCTGCGCAACGAGAGGTTCTTCCAGATCGAGAACTCGGGCGGAGACGTCACCGATGCCGTCTACAAGAACCTGCTGTTCTTC
Organism: Acidobacteriota bacterium; assembly: GCA_028749105.1. Classification (GTDB taxonomy): domain Bacteria; phylum Acidobacteriota; class Aminicenantia; order UBA2199; family UBA2199; genus UBA2199. The sequence continues at coordinate 11,416 of JAQUQF010000022.1, forward strand.
AAGCCCGACTCCATGTTCCTGTTCGATTATTTCCAGAAAAACTTCAACCGCCAGTTCCTGGACTTCGTCGAGATGGGGAAGCTGTTTGTCGAGATGCAGGGATTCTCCTATGAGGAAATATTCGAGAAGGCGCAGGTGGAGGTTGAGGTGCCGCAGTCGTTCCTGCTGGAGAACCTGCGCCTGGTGCTGTTCCAGCGGCAGGTGAAGACGCTCTGCAGCGCATGCAAAAAGCCCGACCCGCGGCCGGCCCGCCAGCTCTTCAAGAACATGAATCTGAGCGGCGATTACCAGGTCTTCCAGGAGGAGGGTTGTCCGGAGTGCCTGTCCAGCGGCTATGGCGGCGTGGAGACCGTTTGCGAGGTCTTCACTCTGGAAGACCACGATCGGGCCCTTTTGCGGCCGGGCCACCTGGCAACGCTGGACCACAAGATCTCGGAAGCCGGCAACCTCACCATCGCCCAGAAGGTCCTGAACCGGGTGCTGAAGGGCGAAGTGTCCTACAAGGAAAGCGCGCGCTTTTTTTGATCAGGCCCTGAAGTTCCGGCTGCAATCCAGGCAAACGTAGAGTCGCGGACGCCCCCTGCTCATTCGCCGCCGTTCGCGGCGCCTGCGCCAGAACAGGAACAAGGTTATGGCCAGGAGGACGGCGGCCGGCAGGCCGGTACGGCTCAACAGGAAAAACATCAGGATGGCGAACAGGGAGAGGAAGAAGAGCAATACCGCCAGCACCACCTCAGCGACCGGCTGTCGTTCGCTTGCCGAAGCGCTGCTTTCGAAAGGCAGCGTGGCGCTGGAACCGCAGGCCGGGCATGGGGGAAACGGGGGCTTCACTTGCCCAGCAGGATCCTCGTTCCCAGCGACTGGTTGAAGTCGGAGAAGAGCCTCTGCGCGTCCCCGACCTTGAGCTGCTCGCTGAAGATGCTCATGCGCGAATCGAGCAGGTCCAGGATGTGCAGCAGGTATGCCTCGCGGGTCTTGGGGACCTCGGGGGAGCCGAACTCCTTTTCTCCGTGGTGGGAGACGATCAGGTGCTGGATGCGCACGCTGAGGGGCTCGGGGAAATCGGGGATCTTTTTGACCATGTCCAGGAAGATCGTCAGGCTGATGACCAGGTGACCGAGCAAGCCGCCGGCCAGGGTGGTCTCCAATGCCGGCTGGGTCCTGAATTCCGCGGTCTTGCCGATGTCGTGAAAGA
>JAQUQF010000262.1 GCA_028749105.1 Acidobacteriota bacterium
ACAGCGGAGCGCATGTTCGAGTACATCCGCCGCCAGGCCGGCGATGGGGTCGATTTCATGACCATCCACGCCGGCCTGACATTGGCGGCCATAGACAAACTGCGGCAGAAGCCGCGCCTGGCCGGCGTCGTCTCGCGCGGCGGCTCCATGCTGATCGCCTGGATGCTGCACAACAACAGGGAGAACCCGTTCTTCGAGCGCTTCGACGAGCTCCTGCAGATCGCCCGCGAGTTCGACGTCACCCTGTCGCTTGGGGACGGGCTGCGGCCGGGCTCACTGGCCGACGGCAGCGATTGGGCCCAGATGGAGGAACTCCTGACCCTGGGCGGGCTGGTGCAGCGTTCGCGCCGCGCCGGGGTGCAGGTCATGGTCGAGGGACCGGGGCACCTGCCCATCCAACAGGTGGAAATGAACATCCTCCTGCAGAAGGAGGTTTGCGCCGGGGCGCCCTTCTATGTGCTGGGCCCGGTGGTCACCGACGTCGCCCCCGGCTACGACCACGTCACCGCCGCCATCGGCAGCGCCATTGCCGGCGCCGCCGGGGCCGATTTTCTTTGCTATGTCACCCCGGCCGAGCACCTCGGCCTTCCCGACGTGCAGGACGTGCGCGACGGCATCATGGCCTCGCGCATCGCCGCCCATGTCGCCGACATCGCCAAGGGCCTTCCCGGCGCGCAGGATTGGGACCGGCGCATGGCCGCGGCGCGCCGCGGACTTGACTGGGCAGCGCAGGAGAAACTGTGCCTCGACCCGGAAAGGTTCCGGCGGGTAAGGGCGAGGCGGACGTCGCACACCGACGCCTGCTCCATGTGCGGCGAGTTCTGCGTATACAAGGTCCTGGAGAACCTCGGGATATGAAAAGCCAATTCTCCATTACTTTTTTCGGCGTGCGCGGAAGCTATCCGGTGCCGGGAAGGGAAGCCAGGCGCTACGGCGGCAACACTTCCTCGCTGCTGCTGGAGATCGCCGGCCAACCCGTCATCCTGGATGCCGGCACGGGAATCATCCAGGCCGGGCACTACTTGAGCGGCCGGCTGCAGCCGGGGCGGGCCATCCACATCTTCCTGACCCACCTGCACATCGACCATATCATGGGCCTGCCGTTCTTTGCCCCCATGTTCGATCCGCAGGCAGAGATCGTCCTCCATTTTCCCGGAATCGAGGGGGTCCGCTCGCAGGAAGCGCTGGAAGCACTGTTCCTGCCGCCCTATTCGCCGATCACCCTGCAGGGGATCAAAGCCCGCTTGCGCTTCCAACCGCTGGCCCCAGGCGCCATGGGTCCGGTGCTCCTGGAAAGCGGCATCGAGGTGGCCCATGCCCTGCACGATTCGCATCCGCGGCTGGGCGTGCTCATCTATCGGGTCAGTTTCGACGGCAGGCGGCTGGTCTTTGCCACCGACGTCGAAAGCCCCGGCGGCTTTGACCCGGACATCCGGGACTTCATCGCGGGCGCCGACCTGCTGGTCCACGATTCCCAATACGTCGAAGAGGAATACTCCGGCGGCGTCCGGCCAAGAAAAGGCTATGGGCACAGCACGGTGGCCATGGCCGTGCACAACGCCTCCGTCTGCGGCGTGCGGCGCCTCTACCTCTTCCATTACGACCCGAAGTATTCCGACGCCATGCTGGAAGAGATGCTGGCGCAAGCCCGCTTGGCATTCCCCAAAACATATTTGGCCCGGGAAGGGAAAACGATAAAAATAAGGAGATAATCATGTCCGGACATTCAAAATGGAGTTCGATCAAGCATAAAAAGGCGGCCACCGACGCCAAGCGCGGCAAGATCTTCACCCGTTTCATCCGCGAGCTGTCCATTGCCGCCCGGGCCGGCGGCGGCGACCCCGAGTCCAACTCGCGGCTGCGCCATGCCATCGACGGGGCACGGGCGGCCAACATGCCCAGCGACAACATCAAAAAGGCCATCCAGCGCGGCACCGGCGAACTGGAGGGGGTCAACTACGAGGAGTTTTCCTACGAGGGGTACGGCCCCGGGGGCGTGGCCATACTGGCCGACGTCATGACCGACAACAAGAACCGCACCGTTTCCGAGGTGCGTCACGTCTTTGAAAAGTACAACGGCAATCTGGGCCAGCAGGGCTGCGTCTCCTGGATGTTCACTCGCAAGGGGGTGATCCTGGTGCCGCAGTCGGCCATCGGCGAGGACGAATTGATGGAGATCGTCGTGGAGAACGGCGCCGAGGACATGGTGAAGGAAGGGACCTCTTATGAGATCTCCACCTCCACCGAGGACTTCGACAAGGTACATGAGGCCCTGAAGGCCAAGAAGCTGCCCATCGAGTCGGCCGAGATCTCCAAGGTCCCATCCACCTACATCAAGCTCGAGGGCAAGCATGCCGAGCAGATGCTCAAGCTCTACGACAAGCTCGAGGAGCTGGACGACGTCCAGAACGTCTGGGCAAACTTCGACATTTCGGATGAGGAAATTGAGAAGTTCAACAAGGAATAATGCTGATCCTGGGCTTGGATCCCGGTTCCCTGCGCTTCGGCGTCGGCATCCTTGAAAAGGACGGGAGGCGCTTCGCCTACGTCCATTCCGAGACCATCAAGCTGAAGAACGGTGATTTCATCGCCCGCATGCAGGAGTTGTGGGACCGCCTGGACAAGCTGGCCGCGGATTTCCCCGTCGACCAGGCGGCGATGGAGGAGGGCTTTTTGGGAAAGAACATCCGCTCCATGTCGCAGCTTTCCACGGTGCGCGGAGTGGCCATGGCCGCCCTGCTGAAGCGCCGGCTGCCGCTGCGCCTCTATGCGCCCCGCCAGGTCAAGCTGGCCCTGACCGGTTACGGCAACGCCGACAAGGAGCAGGTGGCGAAGATGGCTGTCCTGGTCTTGGGCGTCCAGGGCCGCAAGCTGGGCCTCGACGAGAGCGACGCCCTGGCCGTGGCCTACTGCCACGGGGTGAGCGGCCTATGATCGCCGCCGTACGGGGGAGGGTCTTCCAGCTCAGCCCCGGGCGTGTGGCCATCGAGACCGGCTCCGGCCTGGTCGTGCAGCTGGCCGTGCCGGTTTCCAGCTTCCAACGCCTGGCCCCGGACCGGGAGGTCCTACTGCACGCCGTGCTGAAGGTCAAAGACGAGGACATCGTGCTATACGGCTTTCTCGACCCTGAGGAGAAAACCCTGTTCGAAAAATTCCTGGCCGTCTCGGGCATTGGCGGCAAGACCGCCATGGCCTGCGTCTCGGCCATCCCGCCGGCCGAGTGGCGGACGGTCATCGCCGCCGCCGACGTGGCCCGCATCAGCGCCATCCCCGGCATCGGCAAAAAGACCGCCCAGCGCATCATCCTGGAATTGAGCGGCAAACTGGATGCGGGGACTTCGGCCCCAGAGGCCCTGACCCGCCTTGGCGCCGACCTGGTCTCCGGCCTGGTCAACCTCGGCT
>JAQUQF010000263.1 GCA_028749105.1 Acidobacteriota bacterium
GTCATCGTCTCCTCGCTGGTCATGTGGATCCCGCTGTTCATCCTTAACGCTTCCGACTTGAAGATGGCCGCCCTCAAGGGATACAAGGGCGGTTTCGGTGGCGAGATTCTTGCCGCACCCCAGGCCGGCCTGATGGCCAAGCTCTCGCAAGGCATCGTCGGCGGCGAGATGGTCTGGCCGCTGATCGTGGTCGGCATCTTGATGGCCGTCGCCTTCATCCTGGTCCAGGTCAAGAGCCCGATGCTGGTCTGCGTCGGCATGTATCTCTCTTTCGAAACCACAGCGGCCATCTTCGTAGGCGGCATCATCCGCTGGGTGGTTGACACGCTCATCGCCCGCCGCAAGCATAACGACAACCAGAAGTCGCGCATCGAAAACCGCGGCGTGCTGCTGGCATCCGGGCTGATCGCCGGCGAGGCTCTGGTGGGACTTGTCTTTGCCGCAATCAACTTCGCTAGGGAAGAAGGTGCTCCCAACTTGGGGCTAAATCTCTTTGGCATCCAGCAGCCCAACTTCCTGATTTCGATCGTGATCTTTTTTGCTTTGGGTTATATGCTGGTCAAGCTGCCCCTGGGAGCTGCCGGCGATCCCGATGAGCCGGCGGCGCCGGCGGTGATGTAAGAAAACGACCTGACGCATGACGCGTGACGCGGGAAGAAAAAGGGTAGGGGCGGCCCCCCGTGGCCGCCCTTATTTTTAAGATGGAAAAAAAAGACAATTTTCTCGAGTATGTGCCGGTGCAGAACTGCCCGTGGGACAAAGACGAAAAGGGTAGAGTTTATCTGATCAGAGAAAAAACAAAGAATAAGCTGCTGAAGAAGATCATCGGCGGGCTCGGCCGCAGCCAGGATTTTCACATTCACCTCGACGAACTCGGCTCGGCCGCCTGGCTCGCAACCGACGGCCAGCGCACCATTCTTGAGATCAGCGCCGTCCTGAAGCAGGTAGGAACCGGCATGACGCCGCCCGACGGCGCCGTCATCGAGCAGGCGGAGGGGCGCCTGGCCAAATTCTTCGCCTTGTTGGCCCGCGACGGCTTCGTGCGCTGGCGCGATGAGTGACCCCTCCCCGAAAAAGCCCGAAAATCAATTTCCTTCTTGACTATTTATTTGCAACTCTTTACAGTTGTTTTTCACATGAAAAATCGGTTTCATGATCAACAACTTTAGGAGGTCCCGATGAAAAAACCCGATTTGAAATTATCCAACCTGAATGAGCTCTTCCCGGACAATTTTACCCAGGAGCAGGTGGCCAAGGCCAAGACCGTCTTCCTCAAGGAGCTGGCCTATTCCAGCCACAAGTTCTACGGCGGCAAGATCGCCACCATGCCCAAGGCCGGGGTCTACGGCTTCAACTGGTTCAACGTCTGGTACACTCCCGGCGTCTCCAAGGTCTCCACCACCATCCGCGACGACAACGACACCTCCTTCGACCTGACCAACCGCGGCAACTTCGTGGCCGTGGTCTCCGACTCCACCCGCGTGCTGGGCGACGGCGACTGCACCCCTTCGGGCGGCCTGGGCGTCATGGAGGGCAAGGCGTTCCTGATGAAATACCTCGGCGGCGTCGACGGCGTGGCCCTGTGCGTCAACAGCTACAACGACAAGGGCAAGCACGACCCCGACAAGATCATCGACTTCGTCAAGATGGCCGAGCCCAGCTTCGGCGCGGTCAACCTGGAGGACATCTCCCAGCCCAACTGCTACAAGGTCCTCGATACCCTGCGCGAGGCCTGCAACATCCCGGTATGGCACGACGACGCCCAGGGGACGGGCTCGGTCACGCTGGCGGGGCTGATCAACGCCCTGCGTGTCGTGGGCAAGGACCTCAAGAACGTCAAGATCGTCTATTATGGCGCCGGGGCGGCCAACACGACCATTGCCAGGCTGATCATCCAGGCCGGCGCCGACCCGTCCAAGATGGTCATGTTCGACACCACCGGCACCCTGCACCTGGGCCGCGACGACATCAAGGCCGATCCGGCCTTTTACCGCAAGTGGGAGCTCTGCCAGAAAACGAATCCCGAACGGGTCACCGATATCGAGAAGGCGATCAGTGGCGCTGACGTGCTCATTGCCGTCAGCAAGCCCGGTCCGAACACCGTCAAGCCGGAGTGGATCAAGAAGATGGCGCCCAAGGCCATCGTCTTCGCCTGCGCCAACCCGGTGCCGGAGATCTACCCGTATGCGGCCAAAGAAGCCGGCGCCTATATCGTGGCCACCGGCCGCGGCGACTTCCCCAACCAGGTGAACAACTCGCTGGGCTTCCCCGGCATCCTCAAGGGGGCGCTGGTCGTGCGGGCGAAAAAGATCACCGACGAGATGGCCATTGCCGCCGCCTATTCCATGGCCAACTTTGCCCAGAAAAAAGGCATCAGCCCCGACCGCATCATGCCCACCATGGACGAGACCGAGGTCTTCGCCCAGGAGGCCGCCGATGTGGCCGTCCAGGCCGTGAAGGACGGCGTGGCGCGCATCGGGAAGACCTGGGACGAGGTCTTCAAGAAAACCATGGCCGATATCAAGGAAGCGCGCGACGCCATGGGCCTGCTGATGGAGAAGAACTTCATCAAGCCCCCGGATATCAAGCTGCTGGAGGATGCGGTCAAGAAGGCCGTCGACGCGGTGAAATAAGCAGCTTCGCGCCAGACCCGATTTTATTTTGCCGCGTTTAAGAGGGAATTTTGCGCGCAAAAAGTGGAAAATACCCTTGACTAATTTCCTGAAAGAATATAAAGTATCGCTTCCGGCTATGAATTTGACTTACATGAGGGGAAAATGAAAAAAGTAAGCCTTTCGCAAGTCAAGGAAAAGGTCAAGCAGGCCGTCCAGGAAGCCAATTTCATCATCGACAAGGACCTGAAAAATCTGGTCCAAAGCTGCTATCCTACTGAGGAATCTCCCGCCGGGCAGGAAGTCCTCAAGCAGATCCTGCAGAATGCCGACATCGCGGCCCAGGAAAAGCTGGCCATGTGCCAGGACACCGGCCTGGCCGTCTTCTTCGTCGAATTGGGAGAACAGGTGCAGCTGGAGTATGACGGCTTCAAGAGCCTGCACGATGCCATCAGTCAGGGCACGGTCGAAGGCTATGGCGAGGGTTACCTGCGCAAGTCGGTCTGCGACCCGCTCAGCCGCAAGAACACGGGCAACAATACCCCAGTCTTCATTCATTGGGATGTTGTTCCAGGCGATGCCTTTAAAATGACCTTCATGGCCAAGGGCGGCGGCGCCGAGAACATGAGCGCCCTGAAGATGATGCCGCCCTCGGCCGGGGCCAAGGGCATCGAGGACTTCGTCGTCGAAACGGTCTCCAAGGCCGGCCCCAATCCTTGCCCGCCGACGGTGGTGGGCGTGGGCATCGGCGGCAACTTCGACACCTCGGCGCTGCTGGCCAAGAAGGC
>JAQUQF010000023.1 GCA_028749105.1 Acidobacteriota bacterium
ATGCCGTACTTGACCTGGCTGTCCATCTGCTCGGGCGGGCTGGATATCAGCAGGCGCTGGGCTATGGCGAGCTGAGTTTCCTTGTCGCTGTGCGAGGACTCGTAGCTCTCGACGAATTTCATCTGCTTCGTGTCGGTCCGGGCCGAGGCGCGAACCGGCTCGGCGATGCCGCCGCCGGCCGCCCCCCGCCAGCTTCCCTGGCCGCGGATGGCCCAGAACAGGGTGCCGCCGGCGCTCGCCCCCAGGTTGGGGCAGCCGAGGATGCCCAGCTGGACCTGCCTGTCACGGACGAGGGCCAGGGCGATGGCGAATTGCTCGCCGCGCAGGAACCCCTTGGTGCCGTCGATGGGATCGAGGGTCCAGAAGGCCCCGTCAGGCTCGTCCCCGCCCATGTCGATGAGGTCGCAGATCAGCGCCTCCTCCATGGCCGGGTCGTATTGCCGCAGGTAGTGGACGATCTTGGCGAAGATCTCGCGGTTCTCCGGCCGGCGGATGGCCAGCGAGTCCTCCTCGCCCACGATGGGGAGGCCCGGGAAATGGAGCCCAAGGGTCTTGCAGATCAGGGCCTGGCTGGCGAAGTCGGCGATGGTCACGGGACTGCGGTCGCTCTTGGTCAGCGTGTCTCCGCGGGTCAATTCGTTCTGGATGGCCGCGGTCATGGCCATGGCCGTGTTGACGGCCTTCAGCCCGATCTCCTTTTCTTTCTGCAACATGCGGATTCCTTCCTTTATGGTCCGCGGCCGGCGGCACGGACGCCTAGCGGCGGTTGAAGTCGTCCTGGTAGCGGATGATGTCGTCCTCGCCCAGGTAGGTCCCGGTCTGCACTTCGATGAAGACCAGCTCTTCTTCACCCGGGTTTTCTATGCGGTGCCGCCCTTTGGCGGGGATAAAGACCGACTGCCTCGGCTCCAGGGCGATTGTCTCGTCGTTCAGGGTGAAGCGGGCCTTTCCCCGCACCACCACCCAGTTCTCGGCGCGCTGTTCGTGGCTCTGCAGCGACAGGCGCTTGCCCGGCTTGACCATGATGCGCTTCACCTTGAGTCCGGCCTCTTCATGAAGGATTTCGAATCCGCCCCAGGGGCGTTCTTCCTTGTAGTTCGCTTCGTTCACAGGCGGTAATCCTTCTTGAGCAGCGCCATGTCGGCGTCGACCATCATCTTGACCAGTTCGGCGAAATGGACCTTGGGCTGCCAGCCCAGCACTTTTCTGGCCTTGCTGGAATCGCCTTTAAGGAGATCGACCTCGGCCGGGCGGATGAATTTCTTGTCTAAAACCACGAAGTCTTTGTAATCGAGGCCCAGGTGGGTAAAGGCGATCTCCACCAGCTCCTGGACCGAGTGCGTCTCGCCGCTGGCGATAACAAAGTCATCGGGCTTCTCCTGCTGCAGCATCCGCCACATGGCGTCGACGTAGTCCAGGGCGTAGCCCCAGTCGCGCTTGGCGTCCATGTTGCCCAGATGCAGCTCCTTGCTCAGCCCCAGCTTGATCCGGGCGGCGTTGTAGGTGACCTTGCGGGTGACGAACTCGATGCCGCGCCGCGGCGACTCGTGGTTGAAAAGGATGCCCGAGACGCCGAAAATATCGTAGCTCTCACGGTAGTTGACCGTGATCCAATGGCCGTAGACCTTGGCCACTCCGTATGGGCTGCGGGGATGAAAGGGGGTGAGCTCGGTCTGGGGGATCTCATGGACCTTGCCGAACATCTCCGAAGAGGAAGCCTGGTAGAAACGGATGCGCGGGTTGACGGCGCGGATGGCCTCGAGCATGCGCGTGACGCCGATGGCGGTGAACTCGGCGGTCAGCACCGGCTGGTCCCAGGAGGTGGGGACGAAGCTCATCGCCGCCAGGTTGTACACCTCGTCGGGCTGCACTTCCTCGATGATCTTGCTGATGGAATACTGGTCGAGCAGGTCGGCCTGGCGGATCTGGATGCGGTCCTTGATGTGCTCGATGCGGTCGAACTTCTCCATGCTGGACCGGCGGACCATGCCGTAGACCTCGTAGCCCTTTTCCAGCAGCAGGTCGGCGAGATAGGAACCGTCCTGCCCGGTGACGCCTGTGATCAGTGCTTTTTTGGCCATTGTCGCTCCTCTCTGAGCGTTCATTGTAGCCGAATCGGAACGAGCAGTCAATTCTCCCCGGCGGGCCGCCCGCAGCCGGGGCCGGCTGCCGTTGTTTGAATATGGGCGCTGGAAGTCCTATAATCCCGATGGAGAATTGTCATGCGTCTCGACGATTATATTGAGATCCTTCTGGTGCGAATGAAGATTTCCCACAAGCCCATCGACCGCCAAGTGCTGCAGTGGCTTCTGGAACTGCGGACGCTGCGCGGGCACGCCAGGCAAATGGAAAGCGAGAACCGGCGACTGAAGCGCGACTATGAAACGGCCCTCAAGCAGGGCGAGCGTAGCGAATAATCCCTGCTGAGGGGAGTCAGGCGAGAGTTCTCTTGACCTCTTCCTTCAACAACGGCACGACGGTGAACAGGTCGCCGACGATGCCGTAGTCGGCCTTCTTGAAGATGGGCGCCTCCGGATCCTTGTTGACGGCCACGATGACCTTGGAAGTCTTCATGCCCACGAAGTGCTGGATGGCGCCGGAGATGCCGCAGGCGATGTAGAGCTTGGGGTTGACGACCTTGCCGGTCTGGCCCACCTGCATGTCGGAAGAGGCAAAGCCGGAGTCGACTGCGGCGCGCGAAGCTCCGACCCCGGCGTTCAGCACCTTGGCCAGGTCCTCCAATACGGCGAAGTTCTCTTTGGCCTTCATGGCCCGCCCTCCGGAAACGATGATCTCGGCCTCGGTCAAGTCGACCTTCTGCGATGCCCCCTTGATGACTTCGGTGATCCGGGATTGGGTCTCGCCGTTGTCCATGGCCGCGGTTTTGATCTCCGGAGCGCTGCCCGCGGGGGGATCTATCGGGATGACGTTGGGGCGCACGGTGAACAGGGCCCTTTCGCCCTCGATCTGGTACTCGGCGAGCAGCTTGCCCGAGTAGACCGGCTTGACGGCCGTGCGGGCGCCCAGGTCGACGGCCAGGCAGTCGCTGACCAGCCCCGCCTTGACCTTCGCGGCCAGGCGCGGGAAAAGGTCCTTGCCCTGGGCCGAATAAATGCCGCAAAAGACGTCCAGCTGGAATGTCTCTATGACTGAGGCCAGGGTGCGGGCGAAGCGGTCGGGCTGGTAAGAGAGGTCGGCGCCCGTGACCTGGATGACCGCCTGGATCCCTTTCAGCTCCTCCAAATAGGGCTGGACGTCGGAGCAGAAGATGACGGCCTGCACGTCATGGCCGCCTTTCCTTGCCAGGCTGAGCAGCTCGCGGTTGGATTTCTTGAAAACCCCATCCTTCAGTTCCATGTATAATCCGATGTTGGCCATGGTTGTCTCCTACAGTACCTTCGCTTCTTCGCGCAGCAGCCGCACCAGTTCGCGCACGGCATCGGCAGGCTCGCCGGGGATGACGCGGCCCTGCGGCTTTTCGGCCGGGGCCGAGAGCTTGAGCAGGCGGACCTTGTTCTGCGCTTCGTCGACGCCGGTTTCGGCCAGCGCCACCTTTTTGATCTCGATCTTCTTGGCTTTCATGATGCCCATCATCGAGGCATAGCGGGGGGTGTTCAGCCCCTTGGCCGCGGCCACCACGCAGGGGACCGCCATTTCGATCACTTCCCGGGCCCCCTCGCCGATCTCCCGTTCGACCCGTGCCGTCGCCCCGGTGCAGGCAAAAACCAGGACGTTTGTCGCCGCCGGAATGGAGAGCTCCTCGGCGAGCAGCAGGTGCACCTGGCTGGCGTCGTCGTCGATGGCCTGCCGGCCCAGGAAGATCACGCCGAAGTCCTTGTCGGCGCGGATGACGTGGGCCAGTGCCCGGGCGGTATTCTGGGCGTCCAGCATGGCGGCGCACTCCACGTGCACGGCAGCGTCTGCCCCCATGGCCAGGGCGGTGCGCAGGGCGTTCTGCACCCGATCCGGCCCCAGGCAGACAGCGGTCACCCGGGAGCCCGGGTTTTTCTCCTTCAGCTTCAGGGCCTCTTCGACGGCGTACTCGTCGTAGGGGCTGATGATCCACTTGACGTTGGCCTCGTTGATCGTTCGGCCGTCCTTGATCAAGATGCTTGCCTCGGTATCCGGAACTTGCTTGATGCAAGCGTAAATATTCACTTTTCCTCCAATTGACCGGCAGATTTATTTGAAAAAAGCGATGAATTTTGCGGCGAAGATCTATTTTAAGCCGAAAAACGGCTGTTTGTCAATGGCTACAGGTGGATGAAAAGGCCGCCGCTGATGCGGGTGCGGTTGGTTGCGGGCAAGTTCAGGAAGCGCAGGTCGGCGCGCAGCGAAATCATGGAGGTGAAAAAAAGATGAACGCCGCCGCCGATGAAGGTATAAAAATTATACTCGCTGAATTTGAAGTTCAGCTTCTCGAACTCGCCGCCGGCGCCCAGCACGGCGTAGGGGGCGAAGATGCCGAACTTCGGCCGGAATTTTATGGCCGCGCTCAGGCTGTTCCATCCCGTTTCCTTGATCCGATAGCCCTCGAATTCGAATTTGAGCATGGGTATCACGGTCCCCGACCCGGCCGAAATGCCGTAGAAGAAGCTGGAGGGATGGCTGATGGAGCCAGCGACCAGCCCCAGGTCCAGGGCGAAGGCATTCAGGGAGAAAAGGAGAATGCCGGCGAGGAATATCGTTTTTTTATTCATTGGCCTTGCCTACCTTTTGCAGCAGGGGGCGGCCGTAGTAGTCGACCTCCAGGCTCGGCAACGATCTGCTGACGTAGAGTGCATAGTTTTTCTGGAAAAGGGGGAAAATGAAGCCGTCACTGATGATCGCCTCGCTGATGCGCGCGATCTGTTCCGTGAGCAGTTCCTGGGAATTGCTGAAGCGGGCTTCGTCCAGTTCGCTGAGCATGCGCAGGTACTTGGCGTTGAACTGGTTGAAGCTTGTTTCCTTCAGGATGCGGCTGATCTTTTCCTCGGCCGGCGCCTTTTTCTGGAAGATCTTGTCGATCAGCACGTACTTGATGGCCGCCGAATCCAGGAAAGCCATGAACTGGCTGTCGTCGACGAACAGCATCTCGATCTTGAGGTTGCTGCTTTTCAGGAAAGCATTGAGGTCCTTCTCCAGATAGGAGAGCGATGAGAGGGCGTAGAGCTTGATCTCGGAATACTTGAGGATCGACGCGGTCTTCTGCGGGGTCAGGGCCTTGATGCGGATGGAAACCGGGGACTCTTCATCGGCGGTCAGGGCGTTCAGCCCGCGGTACTTGAAGCCTGTCGCCTCGTTGAAGCGCTGCAGCAGGGAATAAAGGGCTACCTTGGTGTTCTGGCCGATGTCTCCCTGCAGAAAGCACAGGTAGATGTTCTGGTAGATGCCGGAATCGAACTCCAGGAAGTTATCCTTGAACTGTCCCGGGCCGGCCAGGAACAAATCCGGGGCCTGGCCTTCCGTGAATGTGACCCGCACCCGGTCCAGGTAGGTGCGCCCCCCGGCGTAGAATGGATTGGAGTTCAAGATCAGGGAGCGGCCTTTTTCCCACTCTTGCGGATAGAAGGGGCCTGAAAATGACTGTTCATCCTCGGCAAGCACGACCAGCTCCGGCGCAGTGAGCATGCTCACGATGTCGGGGTTGTCGGCCAGCAACTCGATGGCCACCTGGCCTTCGCCAATGCGAATGCCCTTCACTGCCTTGCTCAGGCGGCTGGCGGTGATCAGGTCGGAACCCATGAACACCTTCAGCGATACCTGGATGTTCTTGGCCGTCAATGGTTTGCCGTTGGAGAAGCTGAGGTTGTCCTTCACGCTCAGGAACAGGGTGCGGACGGCCGCATCGTAGCGGTATTCCCGGAAGACGTTGCTCGTGATCTCCCCATCTTTTTTCAGGTAGAAAAAGCTCTCGTAGATCAGGGAGGAGAAGATCAGATTGGAATAATTGGCGGTGTTGAGATGGAACGAAGTGGGTTCGTTCAAGCGGATGACAGCTTCGCCCCCGTAATAGGGTTTGATGGCGCCACCCAGGAGGGTGGCCAGCAGGGGGAGCCACAGCAGTAGCGCCACTTTCAGGACGAGCCGCCTGCCCTTATTCATTGCTTTTGCCCCAGAACTGGACCATCAGCCGCTCCAGGCCATCCACCTGCTGCCGGACGCCCGCCCAGAATCCCTTTGTCCCCAGCCAGCTCCCGGCGGAGATGAACTGGATTTCGCCCGAGACCTTCCCCGCGTAGACCTGTCTCAACCCGCCGTCGCGAATGTCATAGAAGAACAGCTGGTCGGAGTTGCGGCTGTAGTCGCTGACGGCCAGCCATTCGCCGCCGCTGGCGGCAAGCGATGCCCCCTTTTTCTCGGGCAGCGGCTTCTTTTCCTCAAAATCGGAGGTGAACAGGCGGTAGGAATAGCTGCGGTCGATGACGTGAACGCCCTGCAACTGCCCGTCAAGGCTGGAAAAATCGAGGGACATGGCCGGGCAGGTCTTCTTTTCTAAGGCATTCGCCCCGCCGGAGGCCGCAGGGCTGAAGGGCTGGAAATAGACCCTGTCCTTGAAGAAATTCCGGCCCTCCTCGTAGCGCGCGCCGACCAGGTAGGGGGTCTGGTTCAGGGTGACGAAGCGAAAGGGGACGAACTCGATCTTGCGGGATTCCTGCCATTGGCCGTCGCGGTAGGTCAGCACCTGGGCGGTCGGCGAAAAATTGTTCCCCGCCGTCAGCACCAGGTCCCGGTCCAGGCGGAAAAGCAGGAGTTTCCCCTCCGGGTGCAGCACCGGGTAGACGGGCCTTTTCCAGAAGAGCTTGAACTGGAAGTGCTTCTCCAGGCGGGTCTCCCGGGCACTGTAGATGATGATCTCGTCCGGGTAGTAGAAAAAATACTGCTCCTGCCCGTCTTCGGCGCTGATGGACTGGATGTCCATCAGGCCCATCCGGCTCTCGAATTCGAGCAGCTTGGAGAAGCCCAGCCCGGAAAAGGCGTAGCTGCGGGTGTTGAGCAGATCCATTTCCCCCTTGCTGACTGGTCTTTCGAAGTATTTCACCGCGACCACCCGGTCCTGCAGGCGGGAAAAAACGGTCAGGCCCAGGCCGGTCCTGCTTTTGTTCTGGATCAGCTTCATCTCGATCAGGAAGTCCAGCGTGCCGGGCTGGTCCAGGTTGAACTCCCCCCGGCCGCCGGTGAAATCGAGCAGCAGGTCGAGGACGCGAAAATTCTTTTCGCCTTCGAGACGCGAGACCAGCATCTGGTAGATCTTCTGCATGGCCAGGTCGGTCAACTCGGAGTCGTTTTCGAAACGGACGACCGCCACCCGGGCATCGGGCATGTCCTTGAAGAATGCGGCCAGGAAGGAGGCGCTCTCGGCGACCAGCGCCTCGGCCCCTTGCTGGCAGATGCCGCTGGCGCCGGCAGCGATGAGCAACAGCACTGAACAGATGGCCTTCTTCATCGCACGCCGGTTATTTTTTTTTCAAGGTGATCTTCAGGTTGATGCGAATCTCGTCGCTGTCCGGGACTTCCAGGGTGATGGGCACGTCGATGCTGTGGACGGTCCCCAGCGCTGGCGGTGACGCCGGCGCCGGCCGGAAGGGGTTTTCCTCCTCGTCGTCGGCGGATTTTCTCATAGCGGGCGCGGCGGCGGTGAAGGCATCGGTATCCTTGTGCTCCTCGGCGGCGAAATCGATGTCGGGGATCCCGGCATCCGATTTCTCTTCAGGGATTTCCTGGAGCTCCTCCAGGTTGAATATGTCTTCATCGCCCATGGGCTTGATCGAATCCTCGGCATCGATCACCGGGGAGGAGAGTTCGAACACCTCCTCTTCCTCGGTGTCGCCGTGAGGGCTCACCTCGATCAGGTCCTTGAATTCCACCTCCTTTCTCTCGGGCTTGGGAGCGGAAGAGGTGACCTCTTCGCGGGAGAACATGACGGTCTTGTCCTTCTGGAAGATGGAGAGCTGATTCTTCAGGTGCAGGATGACCAGTTTGATGATGGCATGCAAACCCTCCAGCACGTTCTCGCCGCTGGTGGCCACGGTGGGGAAAAAGGGCCTGTTTTCGGAGTTCATGTCCATGTTCAGCGAGGCGATCGGCAGGATCTCCTTCAAGTCGCGCTTGTTGAACTGGAAGATCAGCGGTATCTTATCGAACTGCAGGCCGTTGAGCTTCAGGTTCTTCTTGAGGTTGGTGAAGCTCTCGTTGTTCTGCTCGCGCATGATGACCTGCGAATCGGCAACGAACACCACGCCGTCGGCGCCCTGCAGCACCAGCTTGCGGGTGGTGTCGTAGGCCACCTGCCCCGGGACGGTGTAGAGCTGGATCTTGATGGAGTAGTTTCCCAGCTTGCCGAACTCCAGGGGCAGGAAGTCGAAGAACAGGGTGCGGTCTCCGTCGGTGTCCAGCGTGATCAGCTTGCCTTTGTTCTCGACCTCGTCATTGTTGAAAATATAGCGCAGGCAGGTCGTCTTGCCGCTCAGGGCCGGCCCGTAATAGACGATCTTGGCCGTGATCTCCTTGTTGTTGTAGTTGACGAACGCCATTAAAAGGGATCCTCCTCGAACCCTGGCTCATCGCTTTCGGCGGGGCCGGCGAACGGCGGCATCCCCTGGGCTCCCGCCTCGGGGAAAGCGTCTCGCCGGGAGCGGTCGCTGGGATAGGAGGATGCGGAACTTGAGGCGCCGTCCTTGCGACGGTCGAGAACGACGATGTTATCGGCCGTGATCTCGGTGGTCGACCGGTCCTGGCCACTCTTGTCCTTCCACTTGCGGGTGCGGATGCTCCCCTCGACCAGCAACATGTCGCCCTTGCCGACCCCTTTTTCGACCTTCTGCGCCAGCGCCCGCCAGGCAACGATGTTGTGCCACTCGGTCGGCAGGTCCTTCCAGGCGTTGCTGTTCTTGTCGAAATATCCCTCGTTGGTGGCCAGGCTGAACTTGGCCAATTGCTGGCCGCTGCCGGCCATGACCGTGACCTCAGGGTCTTTCCCCGCCCGGCCGACCAGGATGACGCGGTTCAAGCTGCGTACGTGGCTCATGTTATTCGCTAAGCTCCTTGATCTTCTGCCCGGCCAGTGAGGACTCCTCGGAAAGGGGGAAACGGGAGATCAGTTCCTTCAGGATGGCGATCCCCTCGTCCTGGCGGCCCAGCTCGATCAAGGCATAGCCCTTCTTGAGTATGGCGGCCGGGACCTTGTCGCCGTCCTTGTATTTGGCGAGCAGCTCGTTGAACGTAGTGATCGCTTCCTGGTATTTCTTTTTGGCGTAATGGCACTCGCCGATCCAATACAGGGAGTTGTCGGCCAGCCCGCTCTCCGGGAAGCTGCGGATGAACTGCCGGAAACCCTCAATGGCCAGATCGAAATTTTCCTTGATGTAGTCGGAATAGGCCGCGTAATAGACGCTGGAAGGGTCCTGGGTCAGGGCGGCCTCCCCCTGGGAGGCGGGCTCGCCCGCGCCGGCAGCGACGGCAGGTGCGGCTACAGGGGGCATGTTCTGCATCCGGTCGTTCAGCTTGCCCACGGAATCCTTCAGCTCGCTCAGCTCCTCCTTCAGGAACTGCATGCTCAGTGCGAAATTTTCCTTGCTTTGCGCCAGATCGGCTTGATTGCGGGCGATGGCACTGATCTTTTCATCGGCGATGCCCGATTTCTTGAGCAGCTCCGCCACCAGGACGGAGAGCTTGTCGAGGGAGTCGGCCAGTTTCTGCACTTCATCCAGAATGACCTGGGTGTCTTTTTTCACCGCCTGGACAGGAAGAGTGAGCAGCAGCAGAACGAGCAGCGCGGGAACGATGCGGGTCTTCATGCGGGCTATTTTTTGGTGATGATGAACTCGGCGCGGCGGTTCTGGAAGTAAGACGCTTCGTCCACGCCCTGGACCAGCGGCTTGCTCTTGCCGTAGGAGATGATCTTGACCTTGGCGGCGTTCAGGCCCAGGGAAACGAGGTAGTTCTTGGCCGCCTCGGCCCTCTTTTCGCCCAGGGCGATGTTGTACTCGATCGTCCCTTTTTCGTCGCAATGGCCTTCGATCAGCACTTCCACGCTGGGGAACTTGAGCAGCCAGTTGGCGTTGGCCTGAACAATGGGCTTCATGTCCTCGCGGATGGCGTACATATCGAAGTCGAAATTGATCCTTTTGAGGATCTGGTCCTTGTTCAGCTCTTCGAGCGATTTCTGCTGGAACAGCTCCTCTTCGCTCAGGACGGGCTTTTCGACCTGGGCGACGGGTTCATCCACTTTCTCGACGACAGGTTCCTGCACCGGTTCGACCTTGGCGGCCTTCTTGCCGCAGGCAGAGAACATCAGGACGATGGACAATGCTACCACTATAAGCATCCACTTTTTCATAGATCCTCCTTGGAGTTAGTTTTATAAAAAAAATATAATATATAAATAAAAAATTGTCAAATATTCGCCAGGGGCCCTATTTTAGGGATTTTTGCCATTTCGGCATCTTGTTTTCGCCGCTGGATGTGAGCTGCCGGACGTTGCGGCCGTCGTAGTCGACCAGGTAAAGCTGGTAGCGGCCGCTGCGGTTCGAGGAAAAGACCAGGTGGCGGCCATCGGGCGACCAGGAGGGGTTCTCGTTGCGTCCGGCGTTCTCGGTCAGCTTGCTGATCTCGTTGCTCTTCAGGTTGTAGACGTAGATGTCGAAGCGGTTCTCGATGCGCGAGACGAAGGCCAGGCGCATGCCGTCGGGCGACCAGGCGGGCGAGTCGTGGTAGCTCCCCTCCAGCGTGATGCGGCGGACGTTGCTGCCCTCGGCATCCATGATGTAGATCTGAGGCGTGCCGCCGCGCTGCGATGTGAAGGCGATCTCCCGCCCGTTGGGGCTCCAGCAGGGGGAGGTGTCGATGGCCGGGTTGAAGGTCAGCCGCTTCTCCTGGCCGGTCTTCATATCCTTCAGAAAGATGTCGGCGTTGCCGTGCTTCGACGAGGTGTAGACGATGCGGTCGCCGACTGGCGACCAGTCGGCCGCGTAGTTGCTGCCGCCGCTGGAAAGCAGCTCCGTCTTACCCGAATAGATGTTGAACATGAACAGCTCAGGGCTCAGGTTGCGGTAGGAGGTGTAGAGGATCTTCTCGTTGTCGGCGCTCCAGGAGGGGAGCAGGTCCATGGCGCTGCTGAATGTGATGCGCGTGGGGCGCTGCCCGTCGTAATCCATGATGTAGATGTCGCGGTCGTTCCCGGACTCGGAGACATAGACGATCTTGGAGGTGAAGAGCGGCCGCTCGCCGAAGTGCTTCAGCATCTCGTCTGCCGCCCGGTGGGCGATCAGGCGGGCCAGGTCCTTCTTGCCGCCGAAGTTGCGGCCGAAAATGAATCGTTCGCTGGCCACTTCGTATACCTTGAAGGAAAAGACCAGGCGGTCGTCGGCCGTGAGCTCCAGCTGTCCGGAGATGAGGATGTTGGCCTGGATGGAGGCCCAGTCCTTGAAGCGGATGGCATTGGGATCTAAGCGGGAAATATAGGAATAATGCTCGCGCGGCACCATCTTGAAGATGCGCGAGAACTCCAGGTCCTTCCAGAGGGTTTCATGGAGAATGCCCGCCACCTCGTTTCTCTGCGCAGCGGCGCCGCCGGTCTGGAAGTCGGGCAGGGCCACCGGGATCGTGGGCATGCCCTCCTTGATGCGGATGGTGATCTCTTCCTGGCCGCGCAGCTGCCAGCCAAGAAGCAAGACGGCCAGGAAAAGTAGGGTTCGGCGCATGGTCATCATTTCTCCCATTCGAACTCGAAATGCACGATCAGGAATTGCGAGGAAAAGTCATTGGGCAGGGGGGCGAAGGGCGCCGCGTTCTCAATGGCGCGGCGGGCCGACAGGTCGAGGGAGTCGATGCCGCTTGACCGCTCCACACGCAGGTCGCTGACGCCGCCATCGCGGCCGATGATGAAGTACACGCCGGTGACGTATTTTCCCTTCAGCCCGGGGGCGACCAGGGAATTGTACCAGGAGGAGGAGATGCGGTTGCGCAGCAGGTCGATGTAATAGGCGTGCGGGAAATAGCCGCCGAGGCCGTCGCCCCAGCCGTCCCCGCTGCCGCTGCCCGGGCCGCCGCTGCCGCCACCGCCACCGCCTGAAATGCCTGTCTTCAGCCCAGTGCCCTGGGTCGCTGAAGCGACCGTTTCGGCGCGGGACGCAACGGTAGTCCGATCCTTGCGCACGACCGTGACCATCTTGTCGTCCTCAACCTTTTTCCGGCTCTCTTTGTCTGGATAGCGCAGCGGCGACTTGAATTCCTTTTCCACCGTCAGCTTCTTGACGCTGCCAGACTTCTCCTCGACCAGGGCCGCGCCGGCTTCCGCTTCCCGGTTGCCGCCGGCAGGTCCCGGGCCAGCGCCCCCGCCGCCTCCGGGGCCGGCCGGCCCGCCGCCGCCGCGACCGCCGCCGCTGCCGAGGTGAACCAGGTCGACGTAGTAGGTCATTTCGCCGCTGCCTTTGCGGGGGGGGGGGATGATGAAGACGGCGGCCAGGGAGGCATGCAGCAGGACCGACAGTGCGACCGTGGTCGTGAATTTCAT